>JAYRWZ010000130.1:0-6189 GCA_041917875.1 Chloroflexota bacterium
CTTCCTGATACATATTGAAATGTTTGGCTTTGTTGAATTGAAGAAGACGCTCCCAACTGTCCCGAAAACGATTAGGCCATTTTCCTGGATAAGAGTTCTTTTTGTGCCAAATAAATTCTTCTGTCCAAAGCCAACCTTGCTTTCTCATTGCTATGATAAGTTCCATAACGTAAGTGCTTCTTTCGCCTTCAACGACTTTTTCCTTAATGTTTAGGATAAACGTCCCTGTCGGTTTAAGAACTCTCAAAAGTTGCTCTGAAATGGGCAAAAACCATTCAACGTATTTGTCGGGGTGAATACCACCGTAAGTGCTTTTACGCTGGTCTGCATAAGGCGGTGAAGTCACAATTAAGTCCACAGAATTGTCTGGAAGTAACTTTAATTGCTCCTTGCTATCGCCTAAATATATGTCTGTCGTTATCTCCATTTTTCTTGTCCTAAGATATTTAGCAAATTTACTTTTTTAATCGTTTTAACCTGTCAAAATTGTCCCGAAGTTGTTAACGATTTTCCTGTCGGGTCGTTTTTTTAGCCTTGCCGGTAACGTGCAGCATATGTTTTGTTGGGGATTTCGGAGCAGTCTCCTGTCCCACGTCACAAATTTTGAGTAGAACAGAAACCTTGAAGTAAGTACTTAAACCCCAATAAAATATATGCATTGTTGTGTGCATGTGCTTTATTTTCTGTCATAAAGTTTAATAGGGTACTTTTTTATGAATCCCCAATCCGAATCAGCTCGAAAGTCAGTTTCAATCATGTTTGATGGATATTTCTTCTTAATATTTTTAACTTTAGATATAGGATCAATCTCGGAAGAAATATAGTACCAATAATTTCTTTCTCCACCAAATGTCTCAATGAGAACAATTATTCCTTCTTTATCATTGTCAAACAAATTAACCAAATCACCATCAAAATCTATTAATGATAAATTATAATCGGATTCGGGCACTCCATTGTTCTTAACTTTGTCCAACTTGTGAGTAATGCAGAAAAGATTTGGATATTTATCTTTAAAACCCCATATATTTTTATAATCTGGAAGTCTAAGATATAATGGAAATCCTTCATATTCGGTTTCAGTCGTAAGCCATTTCATTTCTTTCTGAGTCTTATTCTGTCCGCAAGAAGTTATAGTAAAAAGTCCAAATGCAATTAATAATATTTTCAATTTGCAATCTATCATGATGGTAAGGTCTTTTTTAGCATTGCACATCCCTCGTATTGGCGCAAAACGCCGTTTTTTTCTCCAAAAGTACAAAACTTTCATAACACAAACAAATCTCAAACTCTAAAATTTCATTATGATAGAGCAGATCATTGCTTTACGATGCCATAGCTCGCACTCTTGCAGTACAAAACACTTCTCAGCTCATCAAATCAAGAGGGCTTTTGACGCTCACAATGATTTATACTCAAACAAAAGTGGTTTTAATTTTCAAATTACGTTTACATCATTGAAATTCGTGCAAATCAATCATGTACATCTCAAATCACTTTAATCCTGGTATATTAACAATCTCTACAATTACTGTTATTGTAGCATAATGTGGTTTTCTTCAAGTGCAAGCACGGCTTGTTTGAATACTTCGCCGCGATGTTCATAATTTAGGAACATATCGAAGGATTTACAAGCGGGGGAAAATAAGACAATATCATTCATATCAGCATTGTCCACAGCATACGTCACGGCTTGTTCGAGTGATTCTGCACGGATGCATCGAACCATAGCACTGAAATGATTGAAAATTGCATCCTTCTCTTCACCAATACAAATAATGCAATGCACATTGTTTTGCACAATCTCATCGAGTGAAGCATAGACATTATTATCACCTCTGCCGCCTGCAATCCACACAAGCGGTCTCTGATAACTGGAAAGAGCATACCATGCCGCATTGACATTCGTTGCCTTAGAATCATTGATAAAATCGAGAGAGCGGAAGGTACGAATAAATTCCAAGCGATGCTCGACGCCTGAAAATTTCATCAGCGATTCGCGAATATCTTCATTGCTGACTTCAAAAGCCCGCACCGCCAGCGCTGCTGCTAAAGCATTTTGCGCATTATGGTCGCCGGGCAATCGCATTTCATCGAATACCATTATTGTTTCCTCTTTCTGCTGTAAAGTGTTTTTTATACACAAAGCACGATCTTTCCTGTAGCCGCCTTGCTGCATTGGCGACATACTGAAATACTGTATTTGTGCTGCCGAATTATGCGGGTATGCTGCAACCGCAGTGTCATCGGCATTCAAAATTAACAAATCATTTGCTTTTTGATTCTTTGTAATCGTAAATTTTGCTTTACTATAGTTCTCAAATGTGCCATGATATGCCAAATGATCGGGCGTAATATTAAGAATAATTGCAATATGAGGATGAAATGATTGTGTCCTGTCAAGTTGATAACTGCTTGTTTCTATGACAATTATTGTGTCGGGTTCCACGACATTCACAAGTTCCGACACCGGAGTGCCAATATTGCCTGCCACGACAGATTTTTTTCCTGCATAATTCAACATAAAAGCAATAAGTGTTGTGGTCGTGGTTTTTCCATTTGTGCCAGTCACAGCAATGATGGGGTTTGTAAGAAATGCGGCACCATATTCGAGTTCGCTGATTATCGGTATGCCGGCTTGTTCGGCTTGGCGTATAACAGGTGCATGCGGGGGTATTCCCGGAGAGGTAATTATCATGTCTGTTTGGTGTATTGCTCGCTCGGAATGACCGCCGAATTCATAGTCTATGCCGAGAGAATCGAGCTTCGCCGCCGCTTGACTATATTGGTTCAGAGATTGATGTTCCGAAAGAAATACCGTATTGCCTTTGCGATGTGCAAGCAATGCCGCCGCCATACCGCTTTTGCCCGCACCAAGTACTGTAATATTCATAGATTGTCCGAGTTTGTATCGTAATTCCACTCAAAGATACAATCTTTCGCTATTATGACATAATCCGCAGATATGTTTGGTATTCATTTCGGTAATACTTTGCTGAGGGAAGCATTGCGGTAAAGTCATTATATTGCATCAACATCAAAGAAGATGCAGCATTACAGCGCACGCTCTAAAAGTTTATAGCCGGTTCCGTGAACATTGACAATTTCCACATGATGATCATTGCGCATGTACTTACGCAACCTTGTAATAAAAACGTCCATGCTTCTGCCATTAAAATAACTGTCATCACCCCATATTTTTTTTAGTGCTATTTCTCGACGCAGCACTGTGTTTTTGTTTTCGCAAAGCATTTTCAGTAAATCGGCTTCCTTGCTTGTGAGAGCTTGGCGATAATTGTCGGCTGTCAATAAACGTTCATCATAATCAAAGGAAAATGCTCCTAAAGAAAACTTTGTTTTAGGCACTTCTTGTTTGATATGTAAGCAGCGACGTAAAACGGCTTGAATACGAAATAATAATTCTTCGGCACTGAAGGGCTTGGTCACATAATCGTCTGCACCAATGGAAAAGCCCTCAATTTTATCTTCTTTCATTCCTTTTGCCGTTAAAAAAATAATAGGCACATTGGTATCACGCAAGCGAATTTCTCTTGCAAGGTCAAAGCCATCGCGTTTGGGCATCATCACGTCCAGCACACATAAATCGGGCTTTTCTTCTAAAAATGCTTGTAGCCCTGCATCACCATCACTTCGCAAGCGGATTTTATATTGCTTTAATTCTAAAAATTCTTGTAATACTGCTCCTAAATTAGGGTCATCTTCAACTAAGAGAATAGTGTGATTCATACGATACTGTGAAATAAATAAAAAATTATGATGATAATCGAGAAATTAAGGGAAGGGCAAGAGTAAATGTACTTCCTTTATGGGGTTCGCTATCAACGGAAATTGTGCCTTCATGTGCTTCGACCATCGCTTTGACATAACTTAGCCCCAGACCAAATCCTTTGACATCATGACGATTACCGGTTGGCACACGGTAAAAACGCTCAAAGACCATAGTGGATTGCTCTCGGGTCATGCCGCGCCCTTTATCTTTTACGGCAATATAAATATACTTGCCATCATTTTTTGTATCGATAGTAATGTCGGGTGCATCGGGCGAATATTTAATTGCATTGTCAAGTAAATTACGGATAATATCACTTAAATGAGTCGAGTCGCCATAGAGAACACTTTCTTTTGCATTCAATTGTGCATGGAGCGAGCCGCCTCGTTTATCTATCTGAATATGGGCATTATGCGATTCACTGATAATAATAGCGTGAATATCCACCGGTTCGGAAACAATCGAATATGTGCCATTTTCAATTTGAGCTGCTTGCAATAATAATTCCACATGTTTACCAAGACGTTTATTTTCTGAGTGAATAATACCGGCAAAACGTTGCCTCCGAGCTTCGTCGGAAGCAATATCGGGGTCTTTTAATGCCTCGCTTGCAAGTGAAATTGTGGAAATAGGTGTCTGAAATTCATGCGTCATATTGTTGATAAACTCAGTTTTCATGTCTGATATCTTTTTCTGACGATTCATTGTTACAACCGTATAACCGAAGGATGTAACCACTATGGATAAAAATATGCCAGATGCTAATAATTGTTTCCAAATTTTTTCAAATGCCGATGAAGTATTATCGTGAAAATAGAGCCGTAATTCATATTCGCTCGGCAAAATATCATTGGGGAATAATGTGGCACTGTATATATTGCTATTGTTTTCCGATTGAAGAGCTTTACGGGAAAATGCGATTTTACCGGATTGCGTATGACGTACATCATAAGAAAAAGGCAATTCAATACCGCTGTTTTTTATCTTTGTGCTTATGAGATTTTCTAATGAATCCGAATCCAATCGCTGCTGAATCGGACGCGGACCGGTGGCAAGCTCTGCAATCCAACGTGCTGTCATATCAGTGACTTGATGTACTTTTTGCGCCACATTTTGCACAGTTACTTTCTTTACCGCTTTATTGGGTTGTTGTTTAAGTGGAGTAATGGTGGGCGAAATTGATTTGGGTACCACAGTAAGCGTCACAGCTTTTGCCGGTGGTGGATTTTGGTCACAGGATGAAGTGGTGAATACAAGGGCATTTTTTTGTGTGTATGCATCTGCATTAAAAACGAATGTCGTTTTTGCTGTATTTGATGTTGAAAAGACAGTACGGTTTTGCATTGAGGGTTTCCACACAATTCTATTATCATTTGCGGAATTGACCGCAGCTTGCGATGAGCCGCCATTATCGTATCGTATGGTTCTAAACATATTATCGGGTTTATTAAGTCGAATATTACGGATATTGTTTGTGGATGATGAAGGCTCTTCCGCAAAACTGTCATCATGGTCTATTTCCATGCCCGAATTACATAATTGAACAATAACATTTTCGATAATTTTATTTTTATTACTCATTATAATTTTGATGGAAGAATCCTGTCTGCGTAATTCTTTTTTTTGATTCTGCATTTCTTTTTGTTTTTGAAATGTCTGCATACGGATTTGTGAACGTCGTAGCGCGTCGGCATTGAGCCGGTTGCGTGTTGCCGCTCGTTTTGCTTCGCGTGCATTAAGTGCAAGAGCAAGCAATTCGGCATTGTCCTGAATAAAATGCACTTCATTGTTATACAGTAATGGAATGCTACGAACAGTATCTTCATTATCTTTGTTTATTCGAAATGCATCTCGGGTGGGGATTTCTTCTTCTTCCTCTTCAAATTCGGTGGGTTCTGTGGCGCTATGGTCGAGTGATTCTTCATCGGTTTCTTCGCTGTACTCATTCTGATATGTGGAAGATGGAACGGTTGTGCGAGCAACCGGTGAGAGTATATTTGGGTCATTATTGTCGGTATCGGGCGAGGTATTGGGTGCGCCTGCTTGTGTGTCGGCATCTTGCTGCTTTTCAAAGTGCATGGCAAGCAACCGTTCAGATTCTTTCTCTTCCATAGAGCGAACCATTTCGCTGAGTGCCTCATTGACACGATGCCCAAATTGTTCGTCATTGAGTCGCAAAGCAGCATCTATCCAGTATAATTGCACGCCGATGAGACCAAAAAGTGAGAGAAGCATGGCGGCTATGACCGCTGTGAGTTTCTTTTTATTCATAATGCTTAATTCTACTATAAACAATGCTACAAAATTACTTCATCTTGATTTATTGTTTAATCTTCTTAACATGTGCTTAACATTTTTGAACTATCTTGACACAATAGTGTGTTGAACTTAGACTTAGA
>JAYRWZ010000131.1:0-9068 GCA_041917875.1 Chloroflexota bacterium
ACAAGAAGGAACATATCCATTGCCCGAAGCGCAGCTTGATCGTTTTATGTTTAATCTATGGTTAGATTATCCGTCATTTGCGGAGGAAGTGCAGATTGTTAAAGCGACAACAACTGAGAAAACACCCACAGTGAATGCTGTCATACAAGCGCAAGAAATTAAAGAATTTCAAGACCTTGTGCGACGCGTTCCCGTAGCGGATAATGTCATTGAATATGCGGTAAAAGTAGTGAAGGCAACAAGACCCAAAATAAGTGATGCCAAAATTGTGAAAGAATATCTAAGCTATGGTGCCGGACCACGTGCCTCCCAATTTATGATACTGGGAGCAAAAACACGTGCCGCACTTTCCGGCAGACCCACACCGGAAATTGCCGATATACGCGCTATTGCCGCATCCGTTTTGCGCCATAGAATTGTGGCTAATTTTAATGCCGAAGCGGAAAATCTGTCCACCACCGATATTATTGCCGAATTGATGAAAGAAATAAAATCATAGACTAAGACGATACGGAACAAGGATAAAATCCCTTTCTCTGGACAAGAGGAAGGGATTTTTTTTAAGTTCTATGACTTCGCAATGCCGCAATACCAATCTCATCAATCTCTGATTGGCTAACACCGTGCCGTGCTTTCAGCATATAATCAGTTGATAGGGAAAAACACTTGAAGGGCGAAGACCAAAGGCAACACAGAGACAAAAAACTACCAAACGAAGACAAGACATCAACCGTACAAAAAAACAATGTGCTGCTGTAAAACATGTATGAAGTGAAGAAGACAAAAAACAAGGTGAAGAAGACAAAAAACAAGGTGAAGAAGACAAAAAACAAGGTGAAGAAGGCAAAAAATGAGGTGAAGTAGCGCTACGACGGGGCATTTTTCCTCTACGACGGTACATTTTTCCTCTACGACGGTACATTTTTCCTCTACGACGGGGCATTTTTCCTCTACGACGGCGTAATTTCCCATTTAAGCAAAGAATTTGGGGAATCGGGCAGATAAGACACTCATTACTGTATGGTTTTGTAGTATTTTCGTGTCACAATTGGAACTTTTTTGCAATGTGGCGGTACTGGAGATAAAATCAAGAGTGAGTTTTGAGTGATGGTAATGATAGAAGAAAAAAATAAAATGAGGAGTATAGGCAATAATCATGTCTGTATTTCTCTTTTTTTTGTAATTTTGCCCATTGACAATAACAACACTATCCTGATTGAGTATTATACGGTAGAAAGTCCTTGGTGTGTTTATATCCGATACCATCGTATTTTTTGCCTATTTTTATTAATTTTTTAGAAGGAATTGTCTATGAACAATGTCCAAACCGTTGCATACTACCCGTGGTGTGGTAGCAATGCAAAACGCAAGTCCCCTTATATTGCTATGGGGCTACTCTTACTC
Source organism: Chloroflexota bacterium (assembly GCA_041917875.1). Taxonomy (GTDB): domain Bacteria; phylum Bacteroidota; class Ignavibacteria; order Kapaibacteriales; family UBA961; genus UBA2353. The sequence continues at coordinate 1,405 of JAYRWZ010000131.1, forward strand.
ATGAGTTTGCTGCTTTCCGCTTCCTTGCGAGCGCAAACATGCCAAAGGCTTATCTTACCTCACAACCCACCGATGGGAAAATTCAATCCCGATTCTGTTATGATTGATACCTGTAGTAATGAGATATTTGCAAAGCGGTCTTTTCGTATCACTTTAAAGAAAGATTTTTTTGCCATACCTCAACTGCCTCGCAACTCAGTAGTTATAAAACATTGGACTGATATTGATAGTGCTTATCAGAATATTCGTAATTTTTTTGAATCAATTGAGGACTCACTAGGATATTTTTCTTGTATTAAAATATATCCTGATATTATTGATACGAGTAAATTAGGAAGTAAGTATTTCCTTCTTCAGTTTACAAATTACCAAAATATTCAGACAGTTGATACACTATTTAATAACCATACCGATGTTTTATGGTGTGATTTTGTTCATTCATATCATGAAACAACTACTCAAGACTTCGGCAGTTATTCTAATTCTCAGCAGAACTTAAATGTACCAAACTTAGAAAGGCATTTTGGTCAAATTGACGATTTGACACATATAAACGGTGCACATGGTCAACCATTTCATAGGTTGGGAACTGGGTGGAATCTCTATAAAATGAATGTTCCCATGGCTTGGGAATTAACAAAAGGTGCTAAAAGTGTAACTTTTATACAAGTTGATGTCATGGACGGCTATAAAGAAACAGACTATCCAAAGTGGCACTCTATAGAAGGTGGCATTCAATCAGGTGATATGGTAGATAGAATTCATAAAAAATTTACAACAAACAACAGTGAAATTACTAATCCTAACGGTAATTTGTTGATAAACCTAAAACAAGATATAAACTCGAATCAATTTGTTTCCGATCCCGGTGATGGTAATGCAGAGCTAGCAGATATTGCATCTGTCGGGCATAGTCTCAATGGTGCTACATGTTTCAATGCGATTGAAAACCAGAAAGGATTAGTTGGGGTTGCTCCTGCTGCAAAATTGGCCGGTATAAAACTCAAAGATATGACAAAGAATGCGAAAATTGATATTGATCATATAGTTGATGGAATACAAGATCCTGATGGAATTTACTTTATAGCAAGAAGTGGTATTACGACACAAAGTGTTATTGATTTAGGAATTATAGTAGCTTCAGATGCCGAAGCTATCGGCGTATATACATCCGACAAAACTGTACGCGGTTTTAAATCATCCAGTATTGGTATGAGCGCATGGCACGATGGTTGGATGAGTAAAGATAACGATCTTCAGAACATTAACTGTTATTCTGATCAAAACTTTCGAAACTGTAACATTCTTCCTTGGGATATCAAACAAATATTACCTGAAGATGCAAATACGCCTAGATTATCGAGATATTATAGCGGCGATGAAAACTTGCAATGGACGGCATCATGCTCTACATTTGTGAGTGCTTCGGACGCAAGAAACGCGTTTATTTGGAGTTTTTTTTCAGGATTTCAACAAAGCACCCTTTTAACCAAAGCAATAGTAGTTCCTAATGGTATATGGACATTATCGCCCGGTTCTTATCATCATCAACATGCACCATCGTATTACACTTCTCAACTTAATGGAGTCTTAGCTCTTATGAAATCTGTTGATAAACATTTAGCACTTACAGGAATTAATAATGATAATAAATATTTGATACCTTCGAGAGCTTTTGACATTACCACCTATACTGCCCAAAAAGTAGATGTATCAAAATGTTATGTAAAAACAACCTTCGATAATTGGAATAGCATAGAAACTGTTACAGATGAATATAAATTAGCATATCCGCTGCCTTCTAATGGTTTTCATCCTGTTTATGCTACAGAGTTAGCACAAATTCAAAATGTTCGAGACCCTCTTGCACGTTCTTATTCTGTTACGACCGGTTTTGGTCTTCTTGACGCTTTCCGTAGCGTAGCTCATTCGATTCCACATAAACCCAATGGTGCCACCACATCGAATGTACGGTATAAATATGAAAGTAATAATTCATTGGATTGGTCTAATGCTGCTTTGCTTGATAAAGATATCCATACCCTCAATGCTGTGAATAGAAAAGTATTGCATCTGGGCAAATATTATGATGCAACAACAGAATTACTTGGTGTAGATACTTGGTCACGCGGTGGTCATGTGTTCAGAAAAGGAACTCTTCAAGAGCCGATTTATAAAAATGGGAATGGAAAAACGATTGTCAATACAACCTTGAATGTGGGTGGCTCGGCAACTGAAGAACAGGTGCTTGCCATTGACGGGATTATGACTTCCGATAATACCCAAGGTGGTAAGATTATCACAACAGCAAACAGCACAGGTAAAATCCTTGCCACGGGCTATCTTGATAATGTTATCTATGAAGGCAATGTAAAATTGAGTGACCTCAAGATAATTGGTGACGAAGCCAAAGCCGGCATTACTTTCAAAGCTCCCGCCAATAAGCAAGGCGAAATCTATGGAGAAGTCGAATTACATGAATACGCTTTTATGAATTGCGAAAGCGGTAAAACGGTCATACGTCCGGGTGGTATCGTGCGTATGAAAGGTACAAAAGATATTGTTGTCAAAAGCGGTGCCGTGCTCGAAATGGATTATGCCTCAGAGATATATTCTGATTTGACAAGCGGGCAAAAAATACGCAAGATTATTGTGGAAGATGGTGGTATATTGCGCGTACCGGAACGTGCCAGAGCCGTTATTATGGATTGTATAGTAGAAGTCAAAAAAGGTGGCAAATTTATCATGGAGGAACAATCCGCTGCATTTATCAATCAATTTTTTGTTGATTCTGCTGCATTATTCCTTCTGGAAAAAGGTACTACCTTACAATTAGGTCCCACTGTCAGCGAATGTCGCGGACATTTTGTCAGCTATGGCAAAGAAAATCATTGGGACGAAACGCCTAATGCTCCCGTGAGTAATCCCTCACCTGGATTTGATGAACGTGTCATCATAACAGGGAAAAAAAGTTATTGTGGCGAACCGGATATCACATCCAGAATAAATTTTGACTATGATTTAGGTCAATTACCCGCTGATCCGGCACTTGTGAATGCTACGGACAAATTACCTTTACTCAAAAAATTGGGTGCATCATTTAAAATGAAATATACCAATGTAAGTAATGTGTCCTTGAATATCAAAAATGTGTACATGGAGAAACTTGAATTCAACAAATTTGATGCAAATCAAAATTTGATTGCAATCGAAGGTATCAATTCAATTAGTGGGAAGAAATATTTTGATGCAGTGAATATCTCTTATATAATTGATAATGAAACATTCTACAATAACTGGTCACTAATCGAGAGGATGAAAAGAATTAAGTCGTTAAAAAAAATGGATTTTGGTAAAATTGTTGTAAATGAATGTTCTTTCAAACAACATGATGCACAAACAGGTGCTGATAATTGGAAAAAATCCGAAAACTTAAGATATACAGGACTTAATATACTCATTGATGGGCCTAATGTTAAGCCGCCGACTATCTCTGCCAACTCTTTCGATCAATGGCTAAATGGCATACATGTTATGTCTTTCGTAGGTGAAGCATTTGTATGTACAGACAATGTGTTTACGGATAATTCAACAAGTATAAACACATCAGAAGGTTCCGGTAAAATATGTAACAATACTTTTACAAAAAATAGATACGGCGTATGGTCTAATAATGCAAACAGGCATTACATTTACAATAATACTTTTGAAGAATCTGGTTTTGCCAATGATTTTTGGGGAAGTGCGGAACACAAAGTACGTAATAATACATTTACGAATCATTGTCTTGCCGTAGGAATGAAAAATTCCATAAGTGATATAACAGGGTATGAAATTGTAAGCCAATATATCAATAATCAATGGGTAAGACGCCGCATCTATTTTGGCAGAAATACATTTAATGTACTATCAGGAACTATAAATACTGATGATTATCCTTTTTATGGTCTCGGAGCAGTTGCATTATCGGATGTATATTATCGTATCCGTACCGATTATAGTTTTATGCGTTGCGGTCTTAATGATCTAACGAGTCAATACAATTCTCATTTGTTTAAGGATGATAGAATTGTGGTTGGTGCGGATATTTACCCGCTTAATCGGGCTATTGATGTCTATAGGAATAAATGGAATAACAATGGTTCATTTGTAGTAAGAAGAAATAACACCACCTTGGTTCCGATTGCGGGGAACTCTAATTTAAATGTTTCAGAACCCTCCGAATCGGGTTGTGGCATTCTATATGCTACTGATTGTATTCCCGATCCTATTGATGTATCGGATCCACCGACGCATCCTTTTGCACTCGGTATCCGTTTCGATGATGAATTGATTGGTTTAGAAGAAAATTGGCAGAACAAACAAAGTCATACTCAAGCGGAGTGGAATCAATTATTTTCTACTGTATTAAGCAATATTCGTGATAGTAATTTGCATATACTGAATAGAAAAGAAAGTATGTTTGATGCCTTACGAATCATGAAAATTGCCGATACCAGTGAACAACGTCTATGGTCTGATTCCGTTATTATTGTATTAAGCGGCGTAATCAATACGGTAAATAATGATGCCTATTTACAAAACTCTGCCTTAAAGCTCCGCGCTATGACGTATGAGTATATCGGCTCTTATACTCAGGCACGTAATGATTATATTTCTATTTTGAACAATTATCATAATCAGCCGGATTCTATTCACGCTGTGTGGGGTAAACTGAAAAACGAAGTCTTTATTGAAGATACAAATCGCGGTAAAAAATTCGATAGTCTGATGATTGGATATAGAGACAGAGTATTACGGGATCGTTTTGCCTTCGATATTCCGCCGGACACCTCGCTTGCTAAACGGGGTACAATAACAGGAGTAAAAAGACCTTATAAATTGAGTGTCAGCACTTTACGCCCACATCCCGTTACCGGAAGTTCGGATTATAGCGTTACTTTACCGGAGAAATGTCATACTGTCATTGAGGTACAAGATATTATGGGACATACCATAGTAACCTTATACAATGATATACTCGCCGAGGGTGAACATATACTCACTTTCCATAAAGGAAATATTGTTCCGGGTACATATTCATTATATGTAAGAACATCGTGCGGTATAATATCCCAATATTTTGTTATTATGCCATAAATTTATCAATAAGTCGGCACTGATCAAACAGTGCCGTCATTTTAAGAGGTATAGTATGAAACATCTTTTTCTTCTTCTTTTTATTGTTATTTGTAATTTCTTCTCTATTATTGCTCAAGATAAGTGGGTATGGGAAAGAATTTCACTACCTACAGAGATAAATACATTAAGAATTTACAATGCCAAACAAATCAATAATGGGAATGTATTACTTACTTGCTTTAAAAATCAAGGAAGATACGGAGCTCAGTTATCAAATGGACTATGGGTTCTGAATTCTTCTATGGATTCGATTCTTTATTCCTTTCCGGAAATGCCTGTAATTAATCGAATAGTGTATCATAAAAACGATGTTTATGCTATGCGCACAATATATCTAAATAATAATGATGATAACTTATACAAAATAAAAAACATTATAAAAAGTTCCGATAATGGCAGAACATGGAATAATCACCGATTTAATTTTAGAGTTGATACTTTCAAAAAAGGAACAAATTGGACACCAATATATGATACCCTTTCCGTTGCAACCAATTTACTCTCTATAAATGATTCCATATTAGTTGCATCCTGTTGGCATAGATCTATTGTTGATATTGATAATTTGTGGAGAATAGAAAGAAGTAATATTCCCAAATTATACATCTTTAAATCTTATGATGATGGTAAAACTTGGAGTAAAATTTTAAACAAGGAATTACAATGTTCCAATCCAACTTATTGCTCAGGCTATTCTTTGCTTTATGATAAATCTACACAAATGGTTTATTTTGATAAAGGAGAGTATTTAAAAGATGAGCACGAATTTTATCGTTTTTCGCTTGATGATACCGTAGTACAAACAATAAAATCACCGAAATATACACGTCTTAATTTCGATAATGAATACTATTTGGCTTGTTCTACTTCAGGGGAACGGCTCTGTTTTCTTCAAGATACTGTCTATATACAAAGACCCAATCCGATTGATACTTTGATCAGAAATTGCTTAATGTACGGGACCTTGCCCGTGTTCGACACCGACGGTAAAATTTTTATTCGATATCCCTATTTTAGCGAAGATATATATTATGATAAGTCTCATTTTTTTGTTTCTGCCGACACTGGTATGGCATGGAAAAATGTCGGTACACCCTTCGATTCGACACTTCACTATTTTACCGTACTTAAAAATGGCACATATCTTTTGCAAACCTATTCACTTGATACATATTCTTCTGATGATAAAGGCAAAACTTGGAGAAAACTTCAATGGAATATTGACAGGTCGGGAATTAATGCCATTACCTTCGATAAAGAGCGGAGAATATATGTTGGCACAAATGCAGCACATGGCGTAGTGCGTAGTTCTCAAACAACGTTCGACTGGGAAATTCTCGGCGGTACACATAAAACACAAAGCCATGTCCTTGTCCAAAATGACGGTACTATATATCGAACACAAAGAGACGCATACGATGATTGTGAGTACAATTCCGATGATTTGTATAATTTTCATCGTATGTACAGACAGCTTCCCGGTAGTACAGTTTGGGATACATTGTATATTGATTATAATAACGGACTCAAGGGCATCAGCTTACCCAGAGATGTGAAACTGACTTCCAATGAAGAATTGTTAGTAGTCGGACGTTATTGCGTACAACGTTCAACGGATAAAGGCAATACATGGACTTATTTTGAAAAATGCGATGAAGGTTCTTCAAGTACAATTATCGAACTCGAGAATGGTGCTATGTTATTAGGAGGTACATTTTACCCTCGTCTATGGAATAATGGAAAATGGAATACTATTAAGGATGTTTCTTCACAAGGCGCAGGTAATTCAATCGGCTATACGGGTATGGTCTATTCAAAAAAATCGAATAGAATTTATATGAGACCTGATAATGGAGGCAGGTCAGAATTTGACAGGCAGTCTAGATATTATGAGTGTCCATTATATTTTTCCGACGATAATGCAATTACATGGGACAGTGTGGAACTTTATAATGACAATCGTCCTTTACCCGGCAATTTGCTGATATTAGATTCCTTAGATAATGTATATATGTATTCAGATACTGAAATAATACTTCGTTCTACCGATAAAGGCAAAACATGGGAAAACATAACGTCCAATCTTCTTGATATTATACCATCTCCTGAAATTAACACTATGGCAGCAAGTCCCGAGGGTTGGATTTATGTTGGTACAGCTACGCATGGACTATGGCGCAGCCGCTTGCGTTTCCCGCCTGTGGGAGTGCAGGAGGAAGAGCAAACAACACACACTATCCGCATCAGCCCTAACCCTGCCAACACCATTATTCACCTTGCCGGTACTCATAATGCTCCGGCTCTTATTGCCGACATGCAAGGCAGAACAGTCTTTTATGGCACGGACACCATGATTGATATCAGCACGTGGCACACGGGTATGTATTGCCTTATTATTCCCTCAACAGGACAGAAAGTTCTCTTTGCGGTGATGAGGTAAGGAAAAGAGGGAATTTTGCTGTGTGTAAAGAAATACAACCACC
>JAYRWZ010000132.1:0-12739 GCA_041917875.1 Chloroflexota bacterium
AGCATTACATTGACCTCTTGCAGCATTACATTGACCTCTTGCAGCATTACATTGACCTCTTGCAGCATTACATTGACCTCTTGCAGCATTACATTGACCTCTTGCAGCGCATCAAGACACCTCGTCATCGCGTCAAGAGCACGCGTCATCGCGTCAAGAGCACGCGTCATCGCTTCAAGAGCACGCGTCATCGCTTCAAGAGCACGCGTCATCGCGTCAAGACATCTCGTCATCGCGTCAAGACATCTCGTCATCGCTTCAAGTCACCTCGTCATCGCGTCAAGTCATCTCGTCATCGCTTCAAGAGCACGCGTCATCGCTTCAAGAGCACGCGTCATCGCTTCGGGAGACATTAGTTTTTCCTCTTGCTATTGCGCCATCGAATCAAAGTTGAGACCGTTAGTGATTGTCGCCTCAGTCACTACCACATAACTTCTCTGTATGAATGATATTCCCCTTGCAAGATTGATTTTTCCGAGATAGTCCGTGAGGCAGGACATAAAAAAACAGACACCGACTTTAGCCGATGTCCGTTTAGAGATAAATGACAGCAAATTGTTAGCGTTTGAGTGCTCTGATTGCTTTTTTCAATCCATTTTCTATATCTTTTTTATTGCGTGGATCGCGTGGATCAAGAAGCTCACCCCCAATTTTAAAAGTGAGTGATGGCTGTAATTGAAGTAATAAAGCACCGACCGTACCATTGTTAATGGTAAATGGTGGATCTAATGCAAGACTAAGATTAGATGTTGCTTCGCTTCTGAAAGAATATGGGAAAGACTGTCCATTTTTGAATACCCTACAATCAATAATTGTTGAGTATCTGTCACCTGTGACAAAATCAGCAAAAATCGGGTCATTGAGATAAGTGGATATTTCGCTGCTGCTGAAACGATGTATCTCGAATTTGACTTTGTCATATGAGCCGTCTTGTATTGTACTGCTGCTGATGCTTCGCTGACCTGCGGAATCAATAGTGATGAGAAATGGTCCTGCTTTCACTTCTTTGTCACCACTGACTGTGTCTTCGGCACTGCGATGCAATTTGAGTCTTTTCACAAGAATACGCACTTTGCTTATACGTATGGAATCGGCATTGTCGCCGAATACTTGTTTGATAGTATTGTCTTTGTCAGGACGAATAACTTGGGCAGTCTTAGAAGACATTTCCGCAAAGATTTCGACTTGTGTTGCGGGGTTTGTTGTGTCGTCCGAACAACTTTGTACGACCAGAGCCAGAATGCAACATACTGTGACTCCGGCAAATAATGTGAGCTTTTTCATAAGAGTACTCCTTGAAAAAAGTGAAAGAAGAAATGTTCAATGTGTAAATATAATAATTTTGAAGTAAAGTTACTTTTGTTGTCATTCTTTCTTGTCATAAAGCACTCATGGAATCAATATTGATTTGGTGTTTATGGGCAAATGATTATCGCAATAATCCTAAAGGATTTACATTATTCGAGCCGCGCCATACTTCAAAATGTAAATATGCGCCGTCAATAGTTTCCCCTGTTATTCCCAAGGGCTGACCTTTTTGCACATTATCACCTTTGCGTACATGCGTGCGGAATAAATTTCCATAGACCGTACGTATGCCTTGGCTATGCTCGACAATAACCACCGTATTGTAGCCCGATAAATTATATACCAATGACACGGTTCCGGAGGCAGCACTGACAACACGTGTGCCCGGCTTTGCTTTAAAATCTATACCCGGATTTTGTAATATCACTCCCGATGATTCATTTTTGTATGAACCATAGCGGCGCAAAACAGAACGTGAGGATAATGGATACATAAATGCCGTGCGTGTGGACAAAGTGGAACTACCCGGCTCAGTGCGAATTTGTCTCTGCTTTTGTGTTTGCTTAGCTTTTTCGGCTGATTGACGTATGAACGCCACTATTTTTCGGGCACTGCGAATTTTATTTTGTAATTCTTTTTCTAATAATTGTGTGTTTTTTTGCACAATATTCAATTTGCGTGCATGTTCCGTAATTGCTTGCTCTAAACGTGACTTTTGATCTGTAGTTAAATATAATTCTATTTCATTTGTGCCGGCAAGGGAATCTAATTTTTCTGACTCGGCTTTAATACTGTCATAATCATTACGTATTTTTTTTCTTTGTTCTTCGAGTGCCGTTATGGTTGCAATTATGGATTTTTTTTGTGCGGTATATCGTGGATTATATGACATAGTATTGGCGCGCACATACGGCAGTGGATACGATTTTGCAAGTATCCATTGTGTTTTCCGTATTGTTTTTTCTTGGGAAGAAAGTCGCTGAGCACGATTTTGTAATTCTGCGGTGGAATCATGTAATACGGTTAAACGTTCGGCAAGCACACCTGCTTTTTTTTGCAATGATATACTTGCCGATTGTAAAGTTTGTATCCGCGATTGTCTTTGTGTTTCTTTGGAATTTAATCGGCTAATTTCTTTTTTTGTTTTTGATATTGCCGATTTTATTTGTCGCAAAGAACGCTTGGCTTTGCCGGAGGAAGCCGGAGCAAGTGCATAGATATACCCCGACATACCGATATATACACAACACACAAGAAAATATGTGATTGCACTTTGTTTCATGAATATTGTATGATTAATATTCGTCTGTTTTTACACGTGTGATAGAAGCTCCCAAAGCCCGTAACTTATCTTCCAAAGCTTCATAGCCCCGATCTAAATGATAGACGCGCAATATTTCGGATCTTCCTTCAGCGACTAATGCAGCCAAAATAAGACTTGCACTTGCCCGCAAATCGGAAGACATCACCGTTGCGCCGGATAAAGGATGCCCACCTTGAATAAGAGCCGTATTTTCATGAACATCTACTTTTGCACCAAGGCGATGCAGTTCCGGCACATGATGGAAGCGTGTCGGATAAATCATATCGGTCACTCGTGAAGCGCCATTGGCAGTCATCATATATGCCACCCATTGCGCCTGAGCATCGGTAGGAAATCCCGGATATGGCGCGGTGGTAATGTCCACGGGTTGTGGGGCATCATTCATCTCTATGGTAATGGTATTGCCCGTCACATCAAGTGTACAGCCGCTTTCTTCCAATTTGGCAATGACTGCGGTCAAATGATAAGGGTTCACGCCGTCCAATTGTACTTTACCGCGAGTCATCGCTGCACCTATCAAAAATGTTGCTGCTTCAATACGATCGGGAATAATATCATCTTCGACGGATTTGAGTGCATCGACGCCTTCTATTTCCAAAGTCGTGGTGCCGATTCCTTCTATTTTTGCGCCCATTTTGACCAATAATTTTGCCAATGCCGTCACTTCAGGTTCCAATGCCGCATTTGTTAATATCGTACTCCCTTTTGCAAGCACTGCCGCGGAGAGAACATTCTCTGTTGCCCCCACACTGGAAACATCAAAATGAAAACGCGCACCCTTCAGCCCATCCGTTTGGGCATTGATATAGCCATTTTCAATCTCAATTTTCGCCCCTAATTTTTCTAAGCCGCGTAAATGTAAATCTACGGGACGAGGACCGAAAGCACAACCGCCGGGCAAAGAAACTCTGGCTTGCCCATAGCGTGCAATTAAAGGACCAAGCACATTAATCGAAGCACGCATTTGTTTGACATGCTGATACGGCGCTTCAAAGCTGTTGATATTTGTCGAATCTATAAAGAGTTCATTTTTATTGAGTTCCGAATGTATGCCCATTGCGCCGAGCAATCGGGTGATAGTCCATATATCGCGTATATTGGGCGTATTGTGAAATCTGTAAACGCCGGGTTGTAATAATACCGCCGGTATAATGGCAAGCGCTGCATTCTTCGCGCCTGAAATACGAACGGCACCGCTTAACCGAACACCGCCTTCAACAATAAATTTATCCATTGTGCTCTATGAGTTGTGAATTGTACTGTCTGTGTACTGCAAAACTACGGACAACGCCTCGGATAACCGTTTCTTCTTCCCCCACATGGCTTATCCTATTCTCTTCTCAAGTAATGCTTTCGTCTTGTTCTGCCTGTAGCGAAACATATACTTGGTGATATGGCGCACAATAAGCAGATCGGCAAGAATACCAAGCACTCCAAACGGTAGTGAGTATGTAAATGTATCAGTCATAATAGTTTTGTCGCCGGCGGCAATAAATTCTCGTGTCTGACGCATAGAACCGAATGGTCCGCGAATTTGTTCATCCGCTAAACGATGCGGAAAATCATATTCCACAAAGCGTATATGCATTTTTTGTGCAGGCATGCCCCATTGTTGTATGGTTAAATGTACCTCCTGACCAAGCCCCGCTTCTCCCCAATGATCAAGAATAACCGTAATGAACGGTGGCGTAATTTTTACCAAATTTTCAGGATTCGTATGGAAAGAAAATACCTCTTCGGGAGTGGCATATATCTCTATTGATTGACGAATTGTAGCCATAATAATAAAGGAAAATTAGACTGGAATTTAAATATATTTGACTCTAAAGATTTTATTACTATAATAAAATTAACAATTAATAAAAATGATGTCAATTTTACACTACAGTAGCGTCATCAATATAATGAAAATCTATTGTGCGCTTATCTTGATTTATTCGTGCAATGCGTACATTAACTTTTTCACCTATACGAAACACCTTTTGTGTCCTTTTACCGATAAGACGAAAATTCTTTTCATCGAAGATATAATAATCACCCGCCATATCGCGCAATGGGATAAGTCCTTCAATACCCAAGCCATCAATAAGCACAAATAAACCGAAATTAACAATTCCCGATACTGTGCCTGTTAATATTTCACCAAAATGTTGCTGAGCAAGTTCTATTTGTGCTACTTTAATGGAAGCCCTTTCCGCTTCGACGGACACACGCTCTGTCAATGAGCAATGCTCGGCACCCACTTCCACCCACCGACGCAAGGTAGAGAGTTTTTGCTGATACTCCGTTTCGGAATTATAAAACTTCAAGAGACGATGCACCATAATATCAGGATAACGACGTATGGGTGATGTAAAATGCGCATAGTCCTTAAATGCTAAACCATAGTGACCAATATTTATATCAGAATATATCGCTTTTGCCATTGAACGGAGCAAAAATTGATTAATGACATCACGTTCGGGTAAATCGGCGACGGCATTAATTATCCCGTTTACTTCTTTTGATGTAAGATTTTGTGTCTTTGTTTTGATGCCCAATGTACCCACAAATCGCAGAACATCTCTCATTTTTTCCATATCCGGTTTATCATGCACACGATAGACAAAAGGTAAGCTCCCTTTCATTTTTTTATTTTTTTCCAAGGTGCGAATATGCCCTGCAATCACTTTATTCGCCAAGAGCATACATTCTTCCACTAACGATGTAGCGTCGGTACGTGATTTTATGACTGCCCTTACGGGAATTTTATGTTCATCAAGAATAAATTTAATTTCTTTCGATTCAAAATCAATTCCCCCTTGACGGAAGCGTTTTTTTCGTAGAATTTGTGCTAAGGTATTCAGCCGTAAAGCCAGATCTTGCACGGCAGCATTTTTTCCTTTCAGTGTTTTATCGGGAGAGTCAATCATTTTTTGCACTTCATTATAGGTGCAGCGTCTTTCACTTTTAATGATGGTCTCCACAATCTGATAGGAAGCCACAGCACCCAATGGTGTCATTTCCATCATCACGCTATAGGTCAGACGCATTTCTCCGGGTACCAATGAGCAAATATTCGTGGAAAGCGATTCCGGAAGCATGGGCACAACTCTGTCCACAAGGTAGGTGCTATTCCCGCGACGTAATGCTTCTTTATCTAAAGCAGAGCCGTCACGCACATAATAACTGACATCGGCAATATGCACACCAAGCATCTGATTGCCATTGTCTAATGGCACTAATGACAAAGCATCATCGTGGTCTTTGGCATCATCGGGGTCAATGGTGATGACTAAAGTTTTGCGTAAATCGAGGCGATCTTTGAGTGATCGCGGGGAGGGAATGGTTGCCACAAGTGCTGCTACTTTTTCCACATCCTCGGGGAATGTAGCATTCAAAGAAAACTCACGCAGCACAGCATCCAGTTCCACGGCAATATCACCGGAATTGCCCAATACCTCCACAATAACAACTTCGGGACTTTTGTGCGGGTTATCCCAACGCAAAAAGCGCGCAATCACTTTATCACCGTGTTTGGCACCATTCAAATTACGATGATGAACAAGAAAATCAACCAGATACTTATCATCATCATCGGGAATGACAAAGAAAAAGTCGCCGTCATGTTCTACTTTACCGCCAATGAGCAATTCATTGCGCGAGACCACCGAAGTGACCACCCCATAAGGACGTTTATCTTTTTTCAGAGCAAGTAATTTCACGGTCACAGTATCGCCATCGAGCGCTGTATCGCAATTTGCCGGTTTGCAATAGATAATGGGAAAATCGGCATCACCCGTTTCTATTACGCCACGATTTTGCACAATGCGAATAATGCCCCTGAACTCATTGGAAAAACCAATGGGTTTCCAACTGTAACGGCGGCGTGTGGATTTATGAATCTCTTTGGATTGGACCAAGTACTCAATGGCTGATTTGAGATCGCTGTATTCCTTGGAAGTGGCAGCAATGCGCAACTGTTTAGCTAATTCATTAAGCCGCAAATGATTAGGACTTGCCTTTTTGAGGATTTCAACTATCTGTTTACGTAATTCTTCGGATTTTTTCATCTATACTAACTTCCTAATTTTGCTCAAATATTTGTGGATACCTCTATGGTGAAAATGGCACATTTATCATAAGAGCAGACAAATGGGAACAAAATTCACCGGTAATAAAGTTCAAACTTAGTGAACGAAAACCATATAGACGGCTATGCTTGCCCATACGATGAAAATAAAAATATACTGTGCGATGAAAGAAACAATTATTTTTGCATTGATTTGCAGCACAAACATCCCCAAGAGAATCAACAACACTATGATATACAGTATAGTACGCTTTCTTTTTGTCGTATTGGTATTTTGGTTGGCATCATGCTCGCCGTCCCGACAACAAGCAGAGACTTATTATGAGCAAGCATTGGCATTATCCAAATCAAATAAAGATACAGCGGCAATCGGTTTACTTGAAAAAGCGGTAAAATTGGATGCTGATTATTTTCAAGCGTGGTATGCGCTGGGCACCATTTACTATCACTCTGACCAATACTACAAGGCAGCCGATGCTTTTGAGCATGCTGTCAAACTTGAAGACGATGATTTCCTTTCCCATAATTATTGCGGGTTGAGCAATGCGCGGGTCGGCAAATATCAAGATGCAATTTCTCATTTTGAAAAAGCAATCTCGGTATGTCCCGACACATTGTTGCCGGGCGAAACGCATACGAATCTTGCGGCATCATTGGTGCAAATAGGCGAAATCAACAAAGCATTGGATTATTATAAATCCGGCTTGGATATCTTGGTGCGTAGTGCTAATGAAAAAGATCGCGCCATTGTTCCTGCCACGTATTATGATGCCGCCAATACGCTTGCCGGTGCCGGTGCTTTGCAAAGTGCCATACCGCTTTATTCTATGGCAATAGCACTTAAACCATCATTCAAAGAAGCAATCAACTTCCTTGCTTTGACCCATTTTAACCTCGGCGAATATGACTCGGCGGAGGTCTATTGGCTCAAAGCGATTGCCGTGGATGCGGGTTATTCTGCTCCGTATGGCGGACTTTCCAAAATTCGCAGATTGCAAAAAAAGTCTTGGGAAGCAAATAATTTCTTAGGGTTGCAAGAAGCGTATAAAGGTAATTTGCCCATCGCTTATAATCATTTTCAAAACGCACTCTACGGTAATCCCGCTTTTACGGCAGCATATTACAATGTCGGGCTTTGTTGTGCTTTGCTCGGCAAATATGACCTTGCACTTACCCATTTGAAAAAAGCACATAACAGCATGGCGCAATCGCCATTACCGGCAGCGGCACTATCTTTTTTATTTGCCCGCCAACATAAGGACAAAGAATCAGAGCAATGGAAGCGTATATCGGATGCTCATAAAAACGGCACTCTTCCTCCCATAGAAAAATCATTCATGTATTAATATTTTTTTTACGTTCCTTTATTTCGGAGACAGTATGAAATCAGTTCAGCGTTTAGCCATCGTCGCAAGTTTAGCACTTTTTTCCCTCACACAATGGCATTGTTCCAATGCAAGTAAAGAAGCAGAATATGAGTGTTTTAAAGGCGAAACATATTCACGCTTCGGTGATCAAAAAAAAGCTGTAAGCTCATTTAAAAAAGCCATCGAGCATAATAGCGATTATGCAGAAGCATATTGGCGTATGGGCACTGCGTATGCGGGCTTAAACAATGCCGATGAAATGGAAAAAGCATATAGAAAAGCTATTGAAATTGATCCTAACTTCCTTGATGCATATTATTCACTCGGTTTGGCTCTTGTTGCAAAAGGAAGCCATGATGAAGGTATTAATATATATTCCAAAGCAATAGAACTTAAACCTGATTCGGCACTGGGATATAATAATCTTGGTGTGGCTTACCATGGTAAAGGCGATTATGAAAAAGCAGTAACAGAATTTAAAAGAGCAATTGAAAAACAACCTAAATTTACGGAAGCATTTTTTAATTTAGGTAATGCCTATGCAAAGAAAAACGATCTGACAAATGCTATTGATGCTTATACAAAAGCAACTCAAACACGCACCGATTATCCGCAGGCATATTTTGAACTTGGGGTAACATATAATAAACTCGGAAAAAATGCAGAATCATTCAATAACTTTGGTTTATATTATTTCTGGAATAACAACTACAATGCAGCCATAGAGCAATTCAGCCGGGCTGTTGCCTTAGACCCTAACTATTCCATCGGTCATAATAATCTTGCTTTCGTATTCACCAAACTTGGTGCTAAAGACAGAGCAATCGAAAGTTACAAAAAAGCAGCTGCTTTAGGTTACCAACCGGCTCAAGAAATCCTTAAACAAAACAACATAACATGGGCTGCTCAAACTAAAGGTAAATAATCAGTCGTCTCTGACAATGCACTTTCATTTGCGGCGTATTGACTATTCAGTACGTCGCTTTGTTTTTTTTGACTTTCAATCCATCATTAGACTATGAAAAAAACTATTCTCTTATTATGCGTAATTCTTTCGGCTTTGACTTTGCTCCATGCGGCCGACGATAATTTTACGAAGGGCAAAGACTTACTGAAAAAACGTAAATTTATTGAGGCAGAAAATTCTTTACGTAAAGCCATCGAATCACAACCCGCCAATGCAGAAATCTATAATGAATTAGCCATTGCACTTGGAAATCAAGGAAAGTTTGCCGAAGAGCAAAAGGTATTGTCAAAAGCATTGGAACTTAATCCGTCCTATGCAGAAGCATATTCTAATTTGGGTAACTCTTTCTCTTCACAAAGAAAGTTCAAAGAAGCATTGGAAAATTATGATAAAGCAATTTCTCTTAAACCGGAAAATGCGGTGTTCTATTATAATCGTGGTAATGCATTGACAGCACTGAATAACTTTACCGAATCTATTGCCGCATTTGTCAAAGCCATTGAATTAGATCCACAATTTGAACAAGCATATCTTAATATGGGATATTCGTTCACCTCTGCGGGCAAATTTGATGATGCTTTACGCACATATACCGCTGCTATAGAGAAATTTCCGTCAAGCGCAGAGTTGTTGCGTGCAGCCGGCAATGCTGCAATGCTTAAAGCTGAATATGCACAAGCAGAACAATATTATGCACAATCAGTTCAAAAAGATTCTTTATACGCTGATGCATGGAATAATTTAGGATTGGCTCGACAAACACTTCACTTTTACGGTGAAGCAATAAGCGCGTTTTATAAAGCCTTACGACTTGATAAAAAATTTACTCAGGCATGGAATAATCTGGGAACAACCTATTTAGCAAAACGTATGTATGATTCGGCACGTATTTGTTTTGTGGAAGCAATTAAAATCACGCCCAATTTTGCAAAAGCTCATTATAATCTCAGTATTCTCCACACAGAAAATAATGATTTTGACAATGCGCTTAAGGCAATAACCAATGCCGGTAACTATGATACAAAAAATCCCGCTATATGGTATCAGACCGGAATTATTTATTCACGCAAAGGGCAAATACGCAATGCAGTGACATTTTTTGAAAAAGCAACGCAGTATGATTCCACATATTCCGATGCATATTATGCAATGGCGATTTTAGCACGCCGTATCGCAAATGGCGAAGATCCTATACCGCCAATAGAAACACAAAATATAGCAATCAGTGAAGAAAAGAAACAACAGCATAAACAATTTCGTGATGACTTTGTGAAAGGTATGGGATTATTAAGTTATCAATGGATGGAAAAAGCTGCAAAACTTGGTAATGCCAATGCAAAAAAAGAAATGGGAGAACAGTAATGCTTGCTTCTTTGGCAGACATACTTACCGATAAAATCACGCACAATGAGGGGCTTTTTGTTCTGACTCTTTCCCAGCCGTTTCCTTTGACGGAATCACGGAACGATTTTTCCGAAAAAAAGTATGTTATTCGTATGATTCAAAAAAATACCGATACATATATCCAGGAACAATATTATACGGAAAAACAACATTTTTCAGAAAAGCCGATACCATATACTCCGGACGCTCTCTCGACTGTATTGCAAAAAATATTAGATAAGCCCTACAAAAGAGTTCATTTACAAACACCATCGGCAGATTTTTTTGCAAAAGTAACTATCAAGTCAGGAGCAAAAAAGATATTAACATCAACATCTAAGCCATCAATTACGCATTGGAAGCATACCGAGCACGACAATACAAAACATTACCCTGTTACACCGGAAAATTCGCAGGCACTTTTATATGCTCTCGGCATTACAGATGCTAAAAATCAGATTATTCCGGCACGAAGAGATAAATACAAACAAATAAATCATTTTATTTCCATTATCCAAACATTAGATTGCCTGAAGAACCCGCCGGCAGAATTAACTATCGTCGATTGCGGCTGTGGTAAAGCCTATCTGAGCTTGGCATTATTTCATTATTTGACCTTTACATTGACCTCTGCCGTCAAAGTTCATCTTCATGGTATTGACACTAATAAATCAGTCATTGATTTTTGTCGAACAACAGTAGAGAACCTTGGATATAATACTGTTTTTTTTCATCATTCCACCATTGCAGAAGCGCCGCTTTCATCCGTCAAAGCCGATATAGTAATCGCATTACACGCATGTGATACTGCAACGGATGATGCCTTGGCTTTTGCCGTGCAAAAGAATGCACAAGCTATTGTCGCTGCGCCTTGTTGTCATAATTATGTCAATAGCATGATTTCCAAACATTCCGTACCTGATAATGCGACATTACTGGTACAAGACGGTATCACACGCGAACGACTGGCTGATATACTGACTGACAGTATGCGTCGCGATATATTGATAGGTTTCGGCTATACGGCAAAGCTTATTGAATTTATCAGCCCGGAACATACGCTTAAAAATATTATGATACGTGCTGAGAAGAAATCCCAACCATTTGTGCCTGATTTCACGGCGTTTCACACCCAAAGAACTTTGTGGAAAGTTGCACCCAAATTAGCAGAATTACTTGATGTCTAAGAGACTGTGCCCATAAATGCAAAAAAGCGATACACTGAGGTGCATCGCTTTTTACTATGTAGCGGAGAGAGAGGGATTCGAACCCTCGGTAGAGCTAAACACCCTACGACGGTTTAGCAAACCGTTGCCTTAAGCCACTCGGCCATCTCTCCGTCTGCCCGATGTGTAAATCGGATTGCGAAAATACGAGAAATTTATCATAATCAAAAATTCAGCGTAAAATTTTACGCTGATTCGTATTTTTTTTGCAAATTGATGTCAAGAATTGATACGCTTTCCTTTTTCAAAGGTGATACTATGTTTACATCTCTACGTCAGATGATTGCCGAATTACTTGTCAATAAAGTAGCTCCGCCAAAGAGCGAACTCTTCCATTCGCGTCACGACATTTCCGATCCGAGAATCGGCGACTATCTTTTTTCTTATGAACAAATTAAGGAGATTCAAGACACTACGGTAGCAGTGCTTTTGAGTGTGCCGCAAGACCTTGGAGTAGCACGCAATGGAGGCAGAACGGGGGCAGCCCAAGCTCCGGATGCCATCTTGCAATCATTCTATAAGCTTACTCCTTACAATGGAGAGCATTCATTTTTTGACAAGATATATCTTATTGACGGGGGCACACTGCTCTTGGATAATCTAACGCTTGAAGAGGGTCAGGCACTGCAGGAGAATGTGGTATTTACCTTGCTTGAACAAGGGTTTACTCCGATTATCATAGGCGGTGGGCATGAGATAGCGTATCCGAATGGTGCGGCATTAGGACTGCATTCTTTATCCTTCGGCATACTCAACATTGATGCTCATACAGATGTTCGCCCGCTTTTGGACGAGCGTCTTGGTCATTCAGGAAGCCCTTTTCGTCAAATTGCAGAAAGGGAAGATATTGGATTTAATGGCAATGGATTTGTAGAATTCGGTATTCAGCCCGGGGCAGCGTCTCGTTCGCATTGTGATTATGTTCGACGTCTTGGCGGCACAGTGATGATGTATCCGGAAATACGAAACAATGGATTCCATGCATCATTACATCAGGCATTGACTATTGCAGAAACGGAGAATGATGCCTTATATGTATCGTTCGATATTGATGCTATCGCCTCGGCGTATGCGCCGGGAGTAAGTGCGCCG
>JAYRWZ010000133.1:0-1716 GCA_041917875.1 Chloroflexota bacterium
CTATCTGTTAATTTAAGTAAAAATAAAGCTGCATAAAATAAATAATAAAAGAAAGGTAAAATTCATGAATACAAAACCTACTGTTTTGTGTATTGTCGGTGCATTATTCGGCAGACCATTTATGATAGAAGCAAAACGGCTCGGCTGGAATGTGCATTTATTAACTGAAGAACGATATTTAAAAGAAGCATGGCCTCGAGATCAGATTGATGAGGTTTTTGCAGTTCCTGATTTATTCGATGAAAAAGTGGTACGCAATGTAGTCTGCTATCTCTCAAGAAAAACTGTCTATGACCGCATTGTCGGCTTAGGAGAATTTGACATTGAGGTTGCTGCCTCGCTGCGCGAACATACGCGCATCCCCGGCATGGGCGAAACCACTTCTCGTTATTTTCGCGATAAATTAGCCATGCGCTTAAAAACGGAAGAAGATGGAATAAAAGTTCCGGCTTTTACCAGAATCCTCCACCACAGTCAAGTAGCGGAATTTATGAATACCATTGATGCTCCATGGGTTCTGAAACCTCGCATGGGAGCATCTTCGGCTAAAGTACAAAAAATGTTCCATGCTGAGGAAGTATGGAAAAAAATTGAAGAACTTGGTGATAAACAATCAAGTTTTTTGCTTGAAAAGTATATCCCCGGTGATGTCTATCATGTGGACAGTTTAGTATCTGAAAGAAAAGTAGTCTATGCGTCCTGTTCAAAATATGGGACTTCCATGTTAGACATTAATACCACCGGCGGTATTTTTACATCGCGTCAACTTGAACAAGGCAGTGAGGATGAAATAGCATTGCAAAAAATAAACCAGGATGTAACCAAATCGCTTGGGCTTTTACGCGGTACAATGCACAATGAATACATAAAAAGCAAAGAAACCGGTGAATTTTATTTCCTTGAAGCAAGTGCTCGTGTGGGTGGTGCAAGAATACCAGATATTATCTATCATGCTTCCGGCTTGTGTTTATGGCATGAATGGGCAAAAATTGAGTTAGCCGAAAAGGGGTCGAAATATAAGTTGCCAAAAATGAGAAATGAATATGGTGGAGGTATTTTCACATTAGCAAGACAAGAAGAACCCAGCTTGGAACCATACGATGATCCGGAGGTGCGTTGGAAACAAAAGAAAAAACATTTTGCTGGTCTTACTCTTTCATCCCCTGACCCTAAAAGAGTCGAGGAACTGCTCATGAATTACTATCCTCGATTTGCTCGCGATTTTATGGCGCATGTTCCTATTCCACAATAATGTAGGGTGTTTATACAAAATTATGTTGAGCGGTGATTAGATAAAACTAATCGCCGCTTTTTTTTGTTTAAACGATAACTATGTAATAAAAATGACACTAAATCGGGTGATAATTCTGATGTTAAAAATGGAATTGTACCCTGAAATGAGAAAGAACCGCCTGCTGTTGAAACGGTCAGATGGGCAAACCCGGCCCAACGCTCAATAAAGGATTGTTCATGAGTTAACACTTGAATTTTTGTATATGGTATTGCGACTTGTGTAACAGTCCAAATACCCGTGCGAATAAATATATAGCCATCTGTTAAAGAATATCCTTTAACGGAGAGTCTGTATTTTTCTAATGCAAGAATAATGACAAACAGAATTGCTGCAGGAATGAAGAGGTAAGTAGAAACGAAAAATGCAGTAATAACAAGTGGCAATACAGCGACTATAGAATCACGAATCACACAATAGCAATA
>JAYRWZ010000134.1:0-5941 GCA_041917875.1 Chloroflexota bacterium
CTTAAATTCAGAATAAATACCTGATTCCCATAAAGATATATAATTTTTACAAGTATAGACTGTTGGAAATAATTCTTGACGATTATCTCCTAAAATAGAGACTGAAAGGTACACTCCCATTGTACTATCATACTCACCGTCAGGATCACGCCTTTTTCTATAATTACAATAGTCTATCATATCCCAATAAAATTCAATATCACTCATTCTTAGGTATCTCGATGTAATTTTTCGAAAATCATATTCTTCTTTAATATATGGATTTATTTTCTTTTCACATACTTCTGTCATAAACACGTCAAGCTGTGTTAAAAAATTTCCAAACAGTAATTCTTGTTCTTTTGTAAAGGTTACATCAGCTCGATGTGTAATAGGTTTAAAATGCATAGTATTTTCTTTGCTGTGAATGTGCAAATAGTCAAAAAAACAAAATTTATACTATGGTTAAAGTGATTTTCAGTGAAGTAAATATATTTTGACAATGGAAGCCTCTTCTGTTTTAGCTATACGTTTCAGGAATACGTTTCATAAGGAACTCTTCCGCAATAATGTTATAAGAGAATAAAATACGACAACAATACAATGACAATAATGATTGATATCTATATTTGCGGTGGCGGAGGATTTTTTTTAACAAAGCGGCGTTTTTTCTTTCTGATGGGCAATGCTTCCATTGTGCCAAGTAAAGTACGAATAACAACCGAAGCGCAAAATAAACCGAATGAGGCAGGTATAAAAGAGATCGTTCCTAAAAAAGAACGCTTATTTTGCAATGTATCGGTTAATTGCACGCCTTCTTTGTCAATAGTTTCGGGCGAATAGACTACCGTCACATTATGTTCTATACCATGTCGGCGGAGTTTTTTACGTACATAAAAAGCTAAATTACAATTATGGGAAGTGGAAATATCCTCAATGCGAATAAGTTCGGGTCGCATTCTGCCGGCTGCCCCCAAAGAGGAAACCACAGGATAGCCGCGCTCGCGTGCTTTACGAATCAGATGCACCTTGGGGGCAAGGGTATCTATACAATCCATGACATAATCGAAAGGCGTAGCAAGTATCTCATCGGCAATATCATCTTTAACAAACACTTTATGGATGGTCACATTCACATCAGGATTAATATCGCGCAATCGGGCAGCCATAATATCCACCTTCCATTGTCCTTCCGTCGAAGAAAGCGCAGGCAATTGCCTATTGCGATTGCTGGCTTCCACTTTGTCACCGTCCACAATAGTGATATTGCCTATGCCGGCACGACATATAGCTTCGGCAGCATAAGAGCCAACACCGCCAAGCCCGACGATAAGCACATGCGCTTTGTGTAATAATTCAATATTTTCTTCACCGACAAGAAGTGAAGTTCGCCCTTCCCATTGTTGCACTGCCATAGATTTCACCAGAAATATGTTCAAAAAATTGTCGCCAAGA
Organism: Chloroflexota bacterium; assembly: GCA_041917875.1. Taxonomy (GTDB): domain Bacteria; phylum Bacteroidota; class Ignavibacteria; order Kapaibacteriales; family UBA961; genus UBA2353. Next base: position 1,435 of record JAYRWZ010000134.1, read on the forward strand.
CGAATCAGCGTTTTATACGATTGTTTGCAGACAATGAAGCCGGTCTTCGGTGAGAAATTACCCCAAGATTGCAAAGATTTTCATGATTTATTTCCTTGATATACAAAGAGTTCAATCCCTAAACACTCCAAAACCGTTTCATTGAACATATAGCGTATATTACCTGTCTAATCACAGAATAACGAATAATCCTTTATGCAATAATAAAAAAATTATCGTAATCTATAAAGAATTTTCTTATACAGTCTGCTTGCAATGAACACACATAAATGGAAAAATCCAAATTTTTTATTATCAATGGTTGATCGCATCATACCATTTAAACTTCCTTGATGAGCGAATGTGGGATGTGACCAAAATATAGACACAAGATCATTGTCGGCACAATAATTATGAAACCAATCAATCGGCAAATGGCACTTAATTTTTTGAATCTGCGTAAGTATGGATGATGCCGCTTTTTTGTCAATCAAATATGCACCGGCTGTTCTTCCTTTCGGCTGTTTATACAAAAAAATGTTCTTTTTTCGCTCACTGCCTTTCACATATTGCAAGGTGCTGTCTTCTACGGAAATAAGGTAATTTTCTAATTTTCTTTCTTCAATTTCAGAGATAATCGAGTGTAACTGACGACAAAAATTTTTATCCAAAAAAATATCATCTTCCAAAATAAGCGAATATGGCTTAGAAGTATCTTCACAGATGTATTTATATGCAGTGATATGTTTATAGGCGCATGATACGGCAGGACTTAAAGTGCTCATATCACCGGAAAAACAAGTCTGCAATATATCATCGGTAATTGCGCTCATATCACCCTCATGTATGAACATATAGTCACTCAAGCAATTGTGTTGAGCAATGATCTCAAGTATATGCTTTCTTCTTGTTTCATTTGTGCTAACATTGATGATAAAAGTTTTCATGGCTTTTTTTGTGTGTATGTATAGATACTTGATTGCTATGGAGTCAAGAGAAAAAATATGTCGCCATTATTCCATGACGACTTTTTTTACTTCAGGAATTGCTCTTCGCAATGTGCGCTCTATGCCAAATCGCAAAGTAATATCTTGAGCCGAACATCCGACGCATGCGCCTTTCATGCTGATATATACAATGCCGTCTTGAAAAGAGCGGAACATCAATTCTCCGCCATGACCACGAATATAATCGTCAATGGAATTATGAAGAGTGTTTTTTATTTTTTCTTCGACAGTCATTTCCATATTATGAGTCTTGCAATCCTTCCCACATCATCCACTGTAAAGCCGTAATATTTTCTCCGGCAACAGATGAAATAATGACAGGTTTTTTGCGAGCGATGCGGATTTTCTCAATCGCTTTGCGCCCTTGTTCATCTAATGTGTCTGATTTACTGATGCAAATAATTCTTTTTTTATGGGCTAAATCAGTATTATACAATTCTAATTCTTTACATAAAATTTCATAATCTTTTTTGGGATTTTCCGATTGTGCATCTAATAAAAACACAAGCACTTTTGTTCTTTCCACATGGCGCAAGAACTGTATTCCCAACCCTTTCCCTTCATGGGCTCCTTCTATAAGTCCGGGAATATCCGCAACAGTAAATGACATCATATCTCCGAGCCGTACCATACCAAGGTTGGGCACTAAAGTGGTAAACGGATAATCGGCTATTTTGGGTTTTGCTGCGGAAATGACAGAAATAAGCGTGGATTTACCGGCATTGGGGAAACCCACAATACCAATATCGGCAAGTACTTTTAATTCGAGTGTTACGGAACGGTCTTCTCCGGGCATACCCGGATCTGAATTGCGCGGTGCTTGATTTATGGATGAACGAAATTCCCAATTTCCCCTTCCGCCTTTGCCGCCGCGAGCAATACAATATTCAGGATGTTCGGGTGTTATATCGGCAATGATTTCTTGGGTTTCGGCATCATGTATTTCCGTACCCATCGGCACACGAATTATCATATCTTTACCATCGCGCCCCGTGCAACGACTTTTATCGCCCGGGCGACCGTCCTCAGCAATAAAATTTCGTTGATAGCGGAAATCGAGCAAGGTGTTAATATGAATATCACCACGGAAAATCACATCACCGCCTTTGCCGCCATTACCACCGTCAGGACCTCCAAGCGGCACATACTTTTCGCGACGAAAACTCACATGCCCCTTACCGCCTTTGCCCGATTGTACTGAAATTGTTGCTACATCAATAAACTTCATATATTATTCCTTCTTATCGTAAAAAAAATACTCGCCATATCTAAAAACACCGAGTACTTTTAAAAAATTATGATTGTAAAACTTATAATCCTTTTGGTGGTGTCCATCCGGGACGTTTCCAACGTACTAATTCGATATCCGCATTCCCGACATATAATTTCATCTTGGCACGAATAGGCACACGCGCCTCATCATCACTGAACCAGCCATCGAATTTTCCTGTAATGCCATATACCCCTGTCCAATTTGCTTCCCCTTGAAAATGCACGGTTTTAATCTCATAATCAAGTGCATCAATTTCCACATTTTCTACTTTAGCATCTTTGTATGCAATGGTCGTGAAAACAGTATCTTCTTTCACAATGGTCGGGATTCGTAATGTTTTGCCGGATTTTAACAAATGACGCGCCGTAAAAAATAAAGAGCATCCGTCATTCCATTTTTTTGCTGTGTTAAATACTTTTTTTTCTTTTAATTGTTTATCAAGATATTTTTCCGTTTTCACCATTTTTCCCGTATAGTCAAACGTGTATTTATCATACATCCAGCTTTCTTTATCTTCTTGAGTATTAGCAACAAATTGCAAGGAGTGCGTGCCTGTTGTTGCCATCCACGATTCAAAGACCGCATGTAAACTTACAAATGGAATATTGGGATGGGAATCTATGTATGCTTTGCCCTTCACCACCGGCGTATTGCCCACGGTTTGATTACCTTCTGTCACAATTTTAATTGTACCCAAACGAATACCTAAAAATGACACCGAATACTCTAATTCTTCTCCCGCCATAAACACTGTGCTTTGGGCTTGTGTCGGCAAAAGGGTGCAAAAGAAAAGTGCAAACCATGTGAACAGAGAAATAAAAATACTGCGTAATTTCATTAAATAACAACCTTGAATGTATATAAAAATTTAGTGTAATCGGGCAATTTTTACCGCTTCGGGAAAAAGAGTGATTGCTTTTTGTATTTGTTTGTCTTCTTTCGAAGCAATAGGAAAAAATGCCTGTGCTCCGAAAAGTGAACGGGCGATATATGCTGTAATCATGGACCGGCAATATGATTTATCAATCGCATAATCGCGTTCGCTCCATTCAATGCCTTTCGATACGGCATAAGATTTAAAATCATCCATTACCGATTCTTGTATGGCAAATTCTTTCTCAAAAAGGTCAAATTTTTGTTCATATTGCTTACGTATATATCCGCCTTTTCCGTCTAAAAATTGAGCAACATATTCCCAGAAAATATTTTTTGACCGTATAGCCCTTAATAAATATGTAATTGTATCTTGTTTGACAATAAAGTCGGGTGTTATGCCGCCGCCGCCATAGACAGTTCGCCCTGCTTTTGTTTTAAATTCGGGGCGATTTTTTTTATCTGTTTTTTCAACCGTATGAGCAATATTATTACCTTCATCGCCTTCTTCGCGCCCTTCAAGGGCATAATATTTTTCTTTATCGGAATAGGGTCTTTGAATTAAACGTCCGGACGGCGTATAATAACGCGAAATGGTTAATCGAAACGCAGAACCATCATTGAGAGGATATTGTTGTTGTACCAAACCTTTGCCGAATGAGGTTTCACCGACGATGAGTCCTCTGTCCAAATCTTGGACAGCACCCGAAACAATTTCACTTGCGGAAGCAGACCCTTCATTGATAAGAATAATTAAGGGCATTTGTTCAAATTGACCATCGGATGTGGCATAATATTCTTCACTGTCATCATTGCGGCGAGCAATTGTATAGACTACTTTTTTTCCATCACCGATAAATTCATCGGCAAGTTGAATTGCTTGATCTAAATATCCGCCGGGATTGCTGCGCAAATCAAGAATCATTTTTTTCATGCCCCGGCTGCGCAGTTTTTTTGCTGCTTCAATAAATTCACTGTGCGTTGTCGCTGCAAAACGATTAACAGAGATAATACCTATATCTGTGTTTTTTACCATATATGCCGCATCCACGGTATAAATAGGAATTTTATCGCGTTGTATGGTAAAAGACAATAACTTTTTTTCCCCGCTTCGTTTAATCTCGAGTATGACCTGCGTGCCTTTGGGACCTTTGAGCCGTTTCGGCACTTCTTCTTCGGAAATACCAACAACGGATTTGCCGTCCACGGTAACAATTTTATCGCCGGCTCGAATACCTAATGCCTCGCTTGGTCCTCCGGAAATCGGGGTTACAATGGTTATGGTATCGGAGACAATCTGAAATTCCACACCTATGCCATCAAAACTGCCCTGAAAATTCTCTTGCACTTTTTCCATTGCCTCCGCAGAAATATA
>JAYRWZ010000135.1:0-2864 GCA_041917875.1 Chloroflexota bacterium
AAACAGGAATGTATTACAAATTGATACAAGACCGAGCGGTGTTCTATTAACAGGAACTCCGAATGTTAGATTGACAACTATATACAAAGTAAATATCAATGAGAAAAACAACACTACTTTCATTGGCTCAGACAATTTTCTTTATAATTACGAGGATATAGAAAATAATAAACTAAATATTTGGCATAACAATCTTATGCCCGGACTTGAAGGGGTGTATGGATACAATATGGTTAATATCTCACATTACGATATAAATGAACATAAACAAAAACTATTTTTTGAAAAGCCGGTGCTCATTCGTACACTTTATTATCCGACATTTTCCAATGATACATTAAATGGCAATCCTGTCCGCAGAGATTATTTTATGGTTAGTGTTTACAATGAAGATACAAACAAAGACGGCTATATAAACGTTCGTGACCTTAGGCGGTTTTATCTGTATAACATACATGGTGACAAACAGAAAACTCTTATCCCTGAAAATTATACAGTATTCAAATCTGAGTATGACCCTGACAATGACTTTATGTATGTGTTTGCACAAATGGACACAAACAACAATGGACAGCAAGATGAAAGCGAACCTATACACATTTTTTGGATTGACTTGAAAGACCCAAACAGAACAGGAAGACAATATTAGCAAAAGTACATCAACCCTTGTCCGGACAAAACCGTACATTATGCGGCTTGATTACAACAATGGTAATACATTCTTATAGAGTGAGAAATAAATATGTTGCAGAATTTAAAGGAACAGAATTTATGAATAAGTATTTTGCCGATTTCAAATTGATATACATAACAGTTGGAATAACATTTGTCTTGTTACCCGTGGGACTATTTGTGCAAGGACTAATTCCCGCTATGGCTAAGTTCCAAGTACCCCAACCGATATTAGAATCACCTCATTATTTTGATGCAATGCTCTGGGTATATGTTCACATGATGGTGATAGGGGTTCTTATTGGGTTAATCGGCTACTCGGTTACTGATTTCAATAAACAAAAATGGATAACATTACTATTGTTTTGTATAACAACAATCTACACGTATTTAGATTTCCGTAGCTCGGATTCGATACTTGGTAATGGGCTTTACAAAGGTGATGCCTCAATAGTACCTGCTCTTATCAGTGTATGCGTAAACTGCATGTTTCTACAATTAGCGATGAGAATGTTTTTTAGCAGTAGAACTCATGGTATCAAAACGTGAGAAATTCACAGCGAATGTTCTGACCATTTTTTAAATATTGTGGGGCATTCTATGCAGAGAAATGTTTGCTATGTCATATCTCTTTTGTAGTTTTGACACAAGAAATGATATAGCGCCGTATGAGTGAACCAGCGGATAGCATCATACTCTGTAACTCAAGGATTTACCGGAAAAGGCAGTGTATCCGGTACATTTTGTAGCAAGACACTGTCGCATCATTCTATATGGCATATACAATGAACTGTAAAAACTGCAACACCGAAGCACATCATAACTTTTGTCCACACTGCGGACAACCGACAAAACTTCCACGGATTGACGGGCATTATATCAAGCATGAAATAGAGCATCTTCTCCATTTCGAACATGGTCTCTTTTTTACCATTAAAGAACTTCTGACAAAACCCGAGCAAAATATAAGAAACTATCTTTCCGAAAATAGAAGCCGTCTTGTTAAGCCGATTATTTTTATCATTGTTACCTCATTACTCTATGCTTTATCTAATAGTGTATTTCATTTCGAAGACAGTTATATAAATTATACGGGCGACAAAGAGTCTGCGACAACAGCTCTATTTATATGGATTCAAGGGCATTATGGTTATGCCAATATCATGATGGGAATTTTTATTGCATTGTGGACACAACTATTTTTTAGAAAGTACATGTTTAATGTTTTTGAAATTTTAATTCTCTTGTGTTTTGTCATGGGAATAGGGATGCTTATTTTCTCAGTATTCGGTATTGCACAAAGTCTTACACATACCAATCTCATGCAAATTGCGGGCATTGCGGGTTTTGTTTACACATCATGGGCTATTGCAAATTTTTTTGACAAGTCAAAATTTCTAAATTACGTAAAAGCATTCCTTGCTTATATGTTGGGAATGCTGTCTTTTGTACTGTCTGTTATAATGTTAGGAAAGCTGATTGATACCGTATTGCACTAATAATCATTGAACAAGTATAACAATATGTCTATGCCTTTTTTCGCAACACTATTGTTTTTTTGAGGATTATTTTTCTTAATAATTTTTTATTTATCGATTATACATCAGCGGAACATTAACGTAACAAGGCATCAAAACCGTCTGATTCTGAAAATATAGGCATAACAAATGATGTACAAATCACTAAGAACATATATCCTCAATCGCATTGCACAGTACACAAGACAAAACATTAACACATATATATGCCCCACATACCGGCGATGTGCATGAAAGCACTAAAGAATATCATTACAGTACTATTATGTGCGGCGACATTAACAATAGTGTGGCTAAACATCAGACTATATTCGGAAAGCTACAACCGTGAAGAGAAAAAAAACGATATAATACTTCAACTCAACTTTCTCAACCAAGAAATACGAACAAACCAACTTGCCGACAGAATGCAAGAAATTTTTCCCGAAGGTTTTATTTTTACGAATGCTTTGTATGGTTTATCGTGGTGTGAGATCGGCTTTATTGATACAACGGTCGCAATAAAAACGAAGGCAATACATGAAGCATTGTATGCCTATAACCAAATCAACACAAACAAAGCCACATTATTTTTTGACAGCACTTTGATTCCCAAATACGGCATATTCTATTTAGGATGGAATAATTATTTATTATCAAAAATCTTGATGCTTG
>JAYRWZ010000136.1:0-5756 GCA_041917875.1 Chloroflexota bacterium
ACGTTTGAAGAAGAAAAATAAACTTTATCATATTGAATTACACAGATTTAGACGATAAATGATTGTATTGTATTGTTATCTCATTTCTCTTTTGTAGTTTTGCAGAAACAAGTTGTGCAACAAGCACAGATAATAACTGCCGGTATTTTTAAGAGGGATGCTAATTGTGCGGCTTCCGAGCTGGGCATATTTGTCATATTTGCCAATTGCCACGCTGTCTTGGAAATCTTTTGTTGAATACCAGAGCGTATCTGTGCCATCAATAATGAGTGAATTGGTACGGCGGTTTTGCACTCCCAGAAATATGACGCTGTCGGTATCATAGGCTTTATGGCTGAACATAGTGATATCATAAAATGAAGAGTCCCATGAATCGCGCACTCCGTTCATTTTTGCTATGCGATGCTTGGTACGATTGGTGTCTATGTATTGGGTAAGCAATGCGACATTGCCCAAATCGTAATCGCGTAAACCTTTGGCATACCAGCTTTCCAATTGCAAATTGAGTAAGGTGGTGTCGCAACGGCGCAATTGTGTGAAAATTTGGTCAATGATATGGCGCATACTCCGAAAGCCCGCATAGATTTTATTCATGCGCATTGCATTGTGATATGCGCTGTCGGGAAATTTGAAAAAGCGGCGGAATAATGCTGTGAACATATCATTACGCCCTCCGGTGCTGTCTATGAAATCTGTGCCTATATCGGGATCGTCCAATATAAGATTCGGATTGTTTGTAATGCGGACAGTATCGAATTTGGTGGAATCAGTGCCTACAGCTTGTTTCGTTGGTGCCAAACTCATATCGCTTTTGACGTGCCATTTAATTGAATCAACGATATTCCATAGTAAATCAGTACTCCCCCCTTGCCATATATGAAAACCTTTCGTGCCAAGAATAAGTGAATTCCACATAGTGTAGCGCAATTCTTCGCCCGTGAAGGGACGATGACCCCATTCCCACACAAGGGTGCGAAAATGATTAGGCGATGTAGTGTCAGAGTCCACATAATCGTAGGTCAAGGCATTCGATGCCCAAATATTTGCCCACCATGGATCCGAGCTGAATATATAACTGCTATTTGTCAGATATGCATTGGAATACAGAAATCCTTCGATAGCTTGCAGCACAGAAGGATAGACATAGGTGCTCGATTCACCATTGGCACGAACTATATTTGCTCGGTAAAATGAATCCGTCATCGGTGGTAAGGGCAATGAATAAATACTTGAGGGTGATGATTTGAAGCGTTTAGTCGTATCAGGATCTGTCATCAGATAGGGCAATGCACGAAATTGCGCCTCATAATCATTATGTTTTTTCTGTATGCCGCCCACAGACATGCTCACATAGCCATCTCTGCCTGCTATACCCAAGGTCTGTTCATTATGAAAGGGGGCTGCACTCAAGAGTGCTCGGCTATATGGCGCAGGAGTGCCGGATGGTATTTGAAATGTACTCCCATTCCATTGTTCGCGCAAAAGTGTTGTATGCGCAATATGATTATTGTGGATAATACCATATTCAGATGAGAGCAAAGTGTCGAGATAAATATTGTAATAGCGGTTTGCTTGCCATTCGGTAATGAGAAATTCTTCTCTGCCATAAAAACGCCGTATTCGATGATGCGTGCCACGCACGGTATTGTATTTGTGCAAACTGTCTAAGGAACGATTGATCTCATGGGCTATATGTGTATCATATCTTCCAAAAAATAAATCCCGTGCATTCGGTGTTTCCAATTTTACCCATTGCACGGACAATGAGCCGTTTTTCGGCATATATTGCACATCTATGCCTATGCTGTCTATCACACCCGCAGGGCGACCACCCCAACGGATATTAAAACGAGGGTTAATATATGCATTCGGCATACCTGTTCGCTTAACAGTATTATCAGCAAAGAACATCACATTCAAAGTAATATCGGCAGCCGAATCGGTGCTGCGAGGTAGCATATTGCGGCGCAAAACAAAAGTGGTCAGATCGGCGGCAGTGTTCCACATTGAGCCACGATACGTACCGCGCGCGGTGGTGATAGTGCTCATCGGGTCGGGGACAGAATCGAAGGAAAGATAGCCCGTCACATTATTATAGGTGCGGTATGGCAAACGCATCACCAAGAGTGTATCATTGTTCATCAGCGTATCCGTGCCCAATCGCCGAAGATTGATGCTCAGATACATACGCTCGGTATTGTATTGATGGTATCTTACAATAGGTGTATCAACGGTTTCACCTACGCCTCCACTCCTATACACAAATTCATTCCCGAGCCACGGTTTAGAAAAAGCAGGCACAAGCCCCGTAATGGATGTATTGGCATTGAGCCGCCACGCATAGCGCGTTTGTCCGCCTGAGAAGGAAGAATCCAATGAGCCGACGCTTGTGTTTTTTGCTAAGAAGGGCAAAGAAGCTCCGGATTTATCATTGCGAAAGCCCTTAAAATTGCGCGATGAATCGGAGGTGTTCAGCCAAGGATACCACAAAGCCGCCATGGCATCGAAGGGTTCATAGTTATGATGGATATGTGACGGACTCCACATACATTCAATGCTATCGGGCATGAGATTAAAAGTATTCAATGAATATGTGGTCCAATTCCAAAGCAAAGTATCTTTGTTAAAAGTGTCAAAAGTATGGTAGCCATTAATTTTAAGTCTTTGATTAAGAGCTTTAGGACCATTAGACCAATTCCAAGAGTAGAGAAATTTGGGAGATTGATTGCGGAGCAGCAAATAATTTTGGGAAAATGTCATTGCAGCCGGTGGCTGATGCATCTGTTGTGCAGAAGAAACGCTGAGTGTCAACAACAGCAAAGCAAAGATAAAGAGAGTTTTCATTGTTTGCTCCTGCTTATTTGTTGATGATAAAAGGATAACTTGAAGTATGACCATTATGTGATACCATAACATAATAACTACCCGAAGAATAGTTTTTTGTATTAATGGTGTAGAGTTGCTCACCGGGTTCGACACTCCCTGAATATACGTTTTCTATATGTCTGCCGGAAACATCATGTATCTTGATGTCGAATGAAAGTGATGCTTGTTTAAGTTGAATATGTAATTGTAAACTTTCTTTACCCGGTATAGGAGAAATACTTATAGATGGGTTTGTGTTTATCTCATCTTGTATTGTAGTCGTTGGCCATTGGACTTTGTTGAGTAAAACTGAGCCTGTTCCTAATTGTCTTACAAGATAATTACTGTCACTACTTAAGAGCATTTGTGTAGTATAATAACGTATTGGGTTAGTTGTGATAGTTCTTTTTTTGCCTATATCTATGAACAAAGGAATATGTAGAGTAAGTGGTTCGGGATCTTCTTTAAGCGTAACAATAATCTGTGAACTTGTTGTGCTTGTAAATCCAACAGCATAGTCTCTATTGAAATCTTTTTTTCCCTCAATTTGAATTTGAGATTTAGTCTTGAGATCCCAGATATAATTAGATTGTTGAATCATAAACCGTTCATCGGGAGTGAAACCGATAATAGCTCTATTGCCGATAGTGAATGCTCTGCTGAAAGGAGTATCTTTTGTAGTGAGATCCCAGAAACCGAATTCATTAGCATTTTTGCCATAGAGCCGAGAGCCATCTTTACTAAAACTTACTTTACCATTGAAGTAGGATCGTTTGTCATCGGGTTTTGGACCTGTCGGGTAATCTTCGGGACGTGTGATTTCGCGTACTACCTCAGCATTTTCACTTTTAACAAGTCTTATCTTTCCTTCGCCCGTCATAAGTAATAAGGATCCATCAGGTGAAAAACTTAATAATCCCCCTTTAGTGTATGGCATACGGCGGACTAATTTTCTTTCATTATCATAGACATCAATCGAGATTCGTGTGACGACATATAAATCTGTACTATTTGGTGGATAGCCAAAATCTATATAATCTAAGCCAACAAGGCTATCAATTTGATTTCCTGTGGCACAATCGAAAAATCGAATAAAACCTCTATTAGGTTCTAATCTGTAAGCACCTAACAATAAAGTTTTACTGTCAGGCGAGAAGGCCATGGTGGGATAGCCCCCCATTTTGATCCAGAGAGAATCAAGCCGAATTTCCTGTGCATAGAGTGGCACAGCACTAGCCATAAGTATGGCATAAAGAATGTAACGCATAAACACCTCCAAGGGGTTTAGTGAAAAAAAAATACTCAAGACAATATATATAATTGAGTCTATGGCAATATACGACCATTATTGTGATGTCCATTACTACTTTAATACTACTTTTTGTTGGTTTTGCTCTCTTTTCTTCAATTTTTTACAAAGAACTCAAGGAAAGAGAGAAATTAATGATTTTCAAATATAAGGTTTCAAAAACCTTATAGGTTTAGGGAAAAGTCCAGTAAATCCCATCCACCGGAGGGGTGTCCGAAGGACGGGGTGGTTTTTTCTATACACAAATTCATTCCCGAGCCAAGGTTTAGAAAAAGCGGGAACAAGTCCGGGAATGGACGAATTGGCATTCAATCGCCAAGCGTAGCGCGTTTGTCCGCCGGAGAAGGAAGAATCCAAAGAGCCGACGCTTGTGTTTTTTTGCAAGAAAGGCAAACAAGCTCCGGATTTATCATTGCGAAAGCCCTTAAAATTGCGGGATGAATCGGAGGTATTGAGCCAAGGATACCACAAAGCCGCCATAGCATCGAAGGGTTGATAGTCATGATGGATTTTAGCGGGGCTCCACATAAACTCAATACTATCGGGCATGAGTGTATGTGAGACGAATGGCGATAAAGTAGTGTCATTCTCATCATAGTCATAATTAAATGTTTCGCGTGTGTGGTATCCATTCATTTTATAGCGTTGATTGAGCGCGCGCGGTCCATTAGACCAATTCCAAGAATAGAGAAATTTAGGTGATTGATTGCGGAGCAATAAATAATTTTGGGAAAAAGTCATTGCAGCGGGTGGCTGATGAGTTTGTTGTGCAGAAGAAAAGCTGAGTGTCAACAACAGCAAAGCAAGAATAAAGAAAATTTTTCATTGTTTATGTTCCTCTTAATGATTGATAATAATTAAACGGTCAATCATTGCTTTACCATCACTAAGCCGAAGAATATATGTTCCCGTAGGAATATGAGATGTATTACAATGCAGAGTATGAGAACCCGCGGATAATTCACCGTCAAAAACAACCTTTACTTCTTTGCCTGTTTGCGAGAATAAATGTAAAGTATAATTGTGAGGAGATTTAATATATAAGGGTATTGCTAATTGTGTTGTACTTGGTATTGGGTATGGTTCTGAGATACTTGCTTTGTCTTCGATAAAGGTAGAAATAGCTTGTCCTTTCAATATAACGAGGGCATTCCCAAGAGAATTGTTCTGAAACAAACAGACTATATCTGCAATCCCATCACCTGAAACATCATTAATAGATACTCCATGAGTCATTCTACCGCGAGGTAATATAGACTCACTTTGAAATGTAAATTTAACCAACGGTATTCCAATGCTATCAATGGATAATATTTTTACAGTCCAGTCACCGTCTTGACGAATAATATCTTCTTGTTTGTCTTCATCAACACTATGTTTTAGAATTGAGCCAAGAAGTAATAGAGAATTTATTACTTTATTCGATGGCGTAATTTTATCATTTGACAGGTCAAAGAAAGTAGCATAGGATTCATACTTTTTAGTTTGTTTATCGGGCATAGTATTCATGGAAGCATAATACAGGATTTTCGGATAGTTCTCACTTTGATATAATAATCTTGAAGAGTTAAAAGGTGACCAA
>JAYRWZ010000137.1:0-5008 GCA_041917875.1 Chloroflexota bacterium
AAAATTGCAACTTTACTGTAAATCAGACCGTAAAGTTCCGTAAGAATTATACAACTTTTATCAATATTTTTCGGAGTAAACAATGAGTGAAATCTCTACACCTTCCACCCCCGTTCCGCCACCGCCGCCGCCGCCGTATTATATGCCGCCACAAAGAAAGAAATCCCGCTGGTGGATTCCCGTGCTCATCATAGCAGGGGTTTTTGTCTTGATGATAGTATCGTTCATTGGAATCATTGCTGCTATCGGTTCATCGGTTGCCGACAGTTTTGAAGAAGAGGAGGTAACTATCAAAAACAACTCAGTGCTGTACATCAATTTCAAAAAACCATTACAAGAATATGACAAAAGTGATGGCTTTTCATTTGGCAGCTCAAGTGATAAAACACTTTCCTTTTTCGACGCTCTCAATGCCATAAAAAAAGCCAAAGATGATGATAATATCAAGGGGATATACTATGTGGCTAATGGTAATTTGCCTGGTATGGCGAAAATGGTCGAATTACAAGAAGCTATGGTAGAATTTAAAAAATCAGGTAAATTCATATATTCCTATTTAGAAACCGGTAATAAAAATGATTACTTCTTTGCTCTGCCCTCCGATTCTATATTTATGCCGCGAGAAGGTTTTATAGAAGGACAAGCTATGGGTGCTTCTGTAATGTTTTACAAGAATATGCTCGATAAGATCGGTGTAAATGTACATGTACAACAATTTGAAGAATATAAATCCTTCGGCGAAACCTTTTCCAGAACAAATTACTCTGATCCTGCAAAAGAAGAATTACGCGCTATTCTTCAACAGCGACATAATTTATTTATTTCCTCAGTATCCACTATGCGAAACTTAGCTCGCCAACAAGTTGCTTTTCTTATAGATAAAGGAATTTACCGAGCTGACTCATTGTGGAATTATGGGTGGATTGATGCTATTGCAACAGAAACGCAAGTGCGTGACAAAATAAAATCACGTCTTGGTATTACCGAGGATAACAGCAACGAAAATGAAGGCGAAGGCGAAGGCGAAAGCGATAAGAAGAAAAAGAAAAAGTCTTCGTCGAAATTAGAATTAGTCTCTTTAAAAACATACGCACACAGCAGTTCCGGTATTGATGATACAGAAGTTGAAGATAAAGAAATTGCGATTATCTATGGTGTTGGCGGCATTCGTACCGGAAAAACATCATCTAATCCGTTTGGCGGAAGTGATATGGAAATTGCTTCTACTTCATTTATTGAGGATTTGCGCCGCGCACGTGAAGACGATGATGTTGAAGCGATCATATTGCGTATAGATAGCCCGGGCGGATCGGCATTAGCTTCAGATATGATATGGGAAGAAATTCAAAAAACGAAAAAAGTCAAACCCATTTATGCTTCGATGAGTGATGTGGCAGCTTCGGGCGGATATTATATACCAATGGCTTGTGACACAATTATTGCAAGCCCATATACTATAACAGGTTCCATTGGTGTCATTTCTGTGATTCCTAATTTTTCGGGAACCATCAACAAGGTAGGAGTAACTGTGGACACTATTAATATGGGCAAATCTTCTCAATTTATGAATCCGCTTTTTGCTTATACAGATGCCGACAAAGCTCGATTAAAAGGTCTTATGGAGCCGATTTATACAAGTTTTGTGACAAAAGCCGCTCAATCACGCAAAAAATCGTATGAAGAAATGAGAATGCTTGCCAAAGGTCGTGTGTGGACAGGTGAAGATGCTCATAAAAATGGTTTGGTAGATGTGCTTGGCGGTTTTCAAACGGCTATTGATATTGCAAAAAAACGCATAGGAGTAAAAAAGGGAAATAAAGTGCAAGTCAATTTTTATCCGCGACCCAAAGATAAATTTCAAGAATTGTTAGAGTCCTTCGGCATCGGAAAAAAACATGATGAAGAAGATGCACAAATGAATGAACAATTTAAGTCATTTATAGGAAATGCAGTTCTTGAGTCAGTGAGTGAAAAAAGTGCATTACCTATGTCAGTTCGTCGGCAGGTCACAGATGCTCTTGCTGTCACGAGAATTGGGATGAAGGAAAAAGTACAAATGGTGCTACCCTATTCTGTACAATTTGAATAACTCCTTTTAATGTATGACCCCTAAAGCCGTTGTTGCTGATGCGACAGCGGCTTTTTTTTTGATAAAAGTCGTAGATTCTGAACTACTTTCGTAGTTTTGCGTTGTAAATTATAAATTGTAAAATCATGAACTCAAAAAAACAATTACGCGGATGGTATTTTTATGATTGGGCAAACTCATCGTACCCTCTCGTTATAAATACTGCAATCTTCCCCATTTATTATGCAGCTGTTGCAAAAACCGGCGATTCCGATTATGTCAATCTCTTCGGTCATTCATTCCTCAATTCAGAACTATATTCGTATGCAATTGCTTTATCATACTTTATTGTCAGTTGTCTAACGCCTTTACTTTCGGGGATAGCCGATTATTCAGGAAGGAAAAAAGATTTTTTACGTGGATTTTGTCTGTTCGGCTCATTATGCTGTGCATTATTGTCACAATTCACAAGTACAAATTTAGCCTTTGGTTTACTGTGTGCAATGGGAGCAAGCATCGGATTTTCGGGCAGCTTAGTTTTTTACAATGGATTTTTGCCGGAGATTGCGCAGCCGCAAGATCAGGATAAAGTATCGGCAAAAGGATTTGCAATGGGCTATATCGGAAGTTCTTTATTGCTGATTACCGTCCTTGCAATAATTATGAAACCAACATTTTTCGGTTTACCGATGCAAGGGATGTCAGAAGCTCATATATTTTTAACAATTGCACCATATTCATTTATTGCCGTTGCTTTGTGGTGGTTTGGTTTTGCTCAGATCACTTTTGCAGTTTTGGAAAACGCTCCTCCCTCTCACCAAAATACTATATCAATTTGGACAGCGGGATTTCGTGAATTGAAGAAAGTTTGGAATGAGATACAATTTCAACCGCATTTAAAAATATTTCTTGCTTCTTTTACTCTCTATTCGATGGGTGTACAAACAGTGATTCTCATGGCAACATTTTTTGGAGAACAAGAAATCGGCTTACAATCATCGGATTTAATCACGACAGTACTCATCATACAATTTATTGCTGTTGCCGGTTCTTATCTATTTTCGGCTTTATCTGCTCGTTTTGGAAATGTCATGAGTTTGTCGCTGACTCTCTGCATTTGGATTGGCGTATGTGTTGGCGCATTTTTTATACATACCATAACGCATTATTTTATCGAAGCTGCTTTCGTCGGTTTAGTTTTGGGTGGTATTCAATCACTTTCTCGTTCTACCTATTCTAAACTATTACCGAAAACTCTTAATCATGCATCGTATTTTAGCTTTTATGACATTTGTGAAAAAATTGGAGTAGTAATAGGTATGTTTTCTTATGGTTGGCTGACGGGAATTACGGGAAGTATGAGAAACTCTATTGTGGCTCTCATGATTTTCTTTATTGCCGGGCTTATTTTATTACTTTTTCTTCCTCGTTATCAAGACAAACAATATAGAGCATCATGAAACTTGTATTTCTTTTCGCACAGCGTTACTTACTGTACAAACGCTCCGTCTCATTTATTACCATTATCACAACGTTATCAGTTATAGGCATCACCGTTGGCGTAGCCGCTTTAATCTGCGTATCTGCCATCTTTAATGGTTTTGGCGCATTATATTTTGATATGATGTCCACATTCGATCCCCATATTCGTATTATTCCGCAAGTAAAATCGAATATTACAGAACTCAAAAAAGAGTTATACGGCTTAGAAGGAATTGAAAAAGTTTCGATTTTTCATGAATCAAAAATTATTGGGTCTTGCAAAGGTGCAACGCAACCGTTTATGCTAAGAACCGTAAAAATGACAGACAGTGCCGAAATAAGAGGACTGTTACGCAGTGATGGATGGGGAGAAAAAATTTTAGGCATTCATAATGGCATACCTTTTGTCATAATAGGTGCGGGTGTGAGCGATAAATTAAAAGCAGGACCGGGCGATACCATCACAATCATGTCGCTCGGGACCATTGATCAAGCAGCCATGACTATGTCAGTTCCGCAGGGCATTCGTGCCATCATTGGTGGCATATTTATTACAAATATCAAAGAATATGATGCGGCTATGATTTATGCCTTTGAAGAATCCTTACCTTCATTGCAAAAATACACTTACCCTTATCTTGATATTCGATTAGAAGATAAACAAGCCGTCCCAGAAATGATGGAGTTAATGTCAAAGAAAAAACTTGGGACATTATTGACGTGGCGCGATTTACATAGTGATATTTATGGTGTGGTGGAATTTGAAAAAATGGTATCATTTATTATTGTGGGTTTAGTGGTGCTGGTTTCGGCATTTAATATTCTTGCCTCCTTGTCAATGACGGTCGTACAAAAAAGACGAGATATTGCTTTATTAAAAGCACTCGGAGCAAGTGACAGATTTATTGGTAATATTTATTTTACAAAAGGAATGATTATTGGTTGCTCTTCAACATTGCTGGGTGCTGTTCTCGGCATTGGTTTATGTTGGGGACAACAAACCTTCGGATGGATTACCTTAGACGGCGCAGTATCTATTGTTCCAACTTTACCCGTTGTTATAGATCAGGCAATCGTTATTTTTGCTATTTCTTCTTCACTGCTATTATGTGTTTTAGCAACAATTTATCCTGCACGGAGATCAGCTTCTATGGCTATTGCAGATAATATATCAGAGCAATAATGCTCGTCCGCAGAATAGTATTGAGTGAGAAATATTTATTTCATCATCACACATTCATCATGCCGGACGCCATTGCTTGCTTAAATAATGGATAAACCATGCGATTAGGCGTTATTCCTACACGGTAAAAATAAGACCATTATTATCATATTGTTCTCATACTATTCTTTTTTAATGTGAATAAAAGTATGGTAGTATTGTTGAACCAAAACGAACCCAATAAAGTCCCTTGGAAAGACCTTTCGGCTCATCAATAATTGTCGTAATTGCCGAAC
>JAYRWZ010000138.1:0-10643 GCA_041917875.1 Chloroflexota bacterium
GCTATGCCATTGACTTGCACCGATTGATCTTCTACCGTGCGGCTCATCTGCATCGTTGTGGCGGATATTTGCGTGGCAGAACTTGCTACTTGCTCAGTGGCTTCATTCACCTGACTTGCAATAGTGCTGATATGTTCCAATAATTCTTTTGTATTTGTCAATTGGCTTATTTCTGCCATTTTCTCATTAATTTCATTTACCATAACTCGGATCTTTTCGCCCATAACGTTAAAATGCCCGGCTAAAGTGCCAAACTCTTCCTTCGTATCAATATTAGCTCTTGCCTCAAAATCCCCCCGTGCCAAGGCGTTTGTTGCAACAGTTAAGCCCTCAATCGGAGTGCGAATACTTCTTACAATCTTATTGCCAAGAAGTACTCCAATTCCAATACTCAGCAAACTAATAACAAGGGCAATTATAAGTCCTGCTTGTACAGCACTTTGTATTTTATCATTTATTTCATTAGAAACTCTTACTTTTTGTTCCAAGAGATCATTAGCGGCGGCATCAATATCGTGACCTGCATTAAAGCACTGATTTACTAACATATTTATCGTGACTTCCGCATTTCCTTTTTTAGATTCATCGGCAATTTTTAATGCAACGTCTATAAGTTTATCCAATCTTTGTTCAAACAGTGCATGCCGGGCTTTCCCCTCATCGGTCACTATCGTTGATTGATACTTCTTTGATAAGTCTTTAGCATCAGTAAGTGCTTTTGTTGCTTCCGAAAAGAACTGTTCCGCTTCATCGGTACGATTAAGTTGTGCTACAAATATTCCATCGCGCAATCCAATTCGGGCATCTTTGTATCTGGCAATAATTTTACTCATAATTACCAATGGATCAATGGCTTGTTCATTTATCAATTGACTATTTCGAGCATTACTGAACTGTGAATAAATCCCATATCCTGAAATAATAATTAAGAAGAGTAGAAGTGAACCAAATCCAATATTAAATTTTCTGAGAACACTAAGGTTAGCAAACCAATTATTCATATAATAACCTTATTGATTATAATGTAAAACAAACTTTTTATACAAAGAAACTACTACTAATTTCAAATCCTCTAACAATCATCATACCAGACCGAACAGACAAGTTGTATCGGTATAATTCCCTAGCATAAATTCTTACCAAAGGCTTCTCAAAACAATCCTTTTTGCGCAGTAACACGCGTAAGGACACGTCCTTCAGCCGGAGCAATAACAAGAGTGCCGCCCGGCGACACAAAAGGGCGATTCACAATAGCCGGAGCTTCATCCAATTGCACTAATCGCACAAGAACACCTTTATCATCCAGAACATAACAACCTATGGCATTTCCCCTTTGTGCAACAAATGCACGAATAGTTTCGCCGATGTATAATGGCTGTGAAATCGGAAAACGGAAAGACATTTGCCAACGTTGTTTGCCTTGAAGAGAAAAGGACTCAACAACACTTATGGGTTCACCTACGCCTACATTATAACTGACACTGAATATATCACCCTCAGGATTTGCAGAAAGATGTCTTGGCGCAGCATCCGGTATAGCGGTGTGTAATGACTTTCCTTTTGTGTCCATAATAATTATTGAAGGAACATCTTTGCCATCGCTGTTTTGTGTAATACCTATTGCAATATGTGATTGGACAATAATGGGGGCAGCCGTCACTGTTTGCGATTGCAATGCAATACGTTCCGCTTTTTTATCCGTCATGGAATATATCAATAAAGAGTCCGTATCATCATACGTTTTTATTCCTGCAATAATGTTATTTTCATGGACAACAGGTGCCCCCACCAATGTATGAGATGTTGTATAAATCCGGAAAAAATCACCGCCATCAGAAGAAATAAAATATATTTCTCCGTGATGATTAGTGACAACTATTCCATTTTCATAGGGAATAATGTCATCCCAAAATATTTTTTTTGTTGTTGGAGTAATATGCTTTTTCCATTTTCTTTTTCCATTTTTATCAAAACAATAGACATACCCGTCGGTTGTGCAGGCATAGAGAGATTGTTGATTATCGCACATCATTGCACCGCTGACAAGAGCAGAATCGTCAAGCTGTGCCTGCCATTCGACCTGATAAGCCGTCACTTTCATAATTCGAGAATTGCGGGTGGCAAGAATTGTTTGATATGACGACAGACACAAAGGAGCCACCGTACAACCCGATGAATCCGTCACAGGTATTTTTTCATAAATCGGCTGAGTTAAATCACGCAAGTCTTCATAAAAATTTGTGTGTTGTGCATCACCATACATTATAAGCGATTTTTCCGGAAATTGTTGATGCTCATTGCATCCGCTCCATACAATAATAACCATCAATATCACATATATGCGAAAAAAAGACAATTTCATAAAAATAAAAAATTAAGTTTAAAAAAATTTAAGCCCACAGCAACCCCACCGTGAAAAATGACACAATAGTGGAAAGAGCGATAATTTGGGCAAGGACATCAATGTCTAAAAAAAATCTGTCGGCAATCACCATTGTTAAGACCATTGTCGGCATTGCCGATTCCAGCACCGTTGCTTTCAGAACATCACCTTGTAAACCCACCGCTTCCGCACAGAGAAAACCTATATAGGGAGCGCACAGCAATTTAACAATTATTGGCGGAATAATCCATGCAAGATGATGCAGATGCGGCATACGTAATGCCAAACCAATAGAAAATATCATCATCGGCGGAACAGCATTGCCCATCAATGCAGATGCTTTGAGTATAAATTCGGGTACGGGAATAGCGGCAATATTGCACAATAAGCCCGCACAAGCACTCCAGAATGGCGGTAATGTCAGCATGATTCTTATGCCCCGCAACATCATGGCCCGGCTTTGTGATTGCCCAAGCAGCGGAGTCGTTTTTTTTCCATAATGCTCAGCAATCATCACGCCCAAAGTCCAGAGCAAAGGTGTCATGGCAAGCAAATCGAAATATATGGGTATGCGCCTGTACTCTTCACCGAGTAATGCAGTAACCGTGGGTAAACCCAAATAGGTGACATTACCCCAAGTGGCAGCCAACATCAATGAACCCCAAATAGGGTTTGTCAGACCTTTCATGTATTTCTTTGCGAGAAATAAAAACGAGTAAATGATTGTTAATGAAACAATAACGCAGACCAGAGCCGTAATGGGGATTTGCCAAAGTTCTGCATTGACAGGTGCGCGGAATAATACTGAAAAGGTAAGTGCAGGCAGAAAAAAATTCATAACCACGCCACCCAAAGAGCGACGGACAGTGTCAGCGTCCGGAACATGGGGTATAAAACGCCATAAAGTACCGGCACTAAGCAATAGAAAAAAAGCTCCGAAAACCTCAATCATATCATTTTTTTTAAGCAAAAATAACTGCTCATAGCCGATAGTATTAAACCATTGCGTAATATTGAACTCAAATGCGCTTTGTTTTATCCTCTATGTAAGGGAATACGATTCTATGAAATCTGCGACTATTGTCTTTACAGTCTCTTTGGTACTATGCACTTCGCTTATGTCGGCGAAGAATTTTCATGTTGTGGCAGCACATACACAAAACTCTCTCGCAGCATCAAGTTATACGTTTAGCGAGCATATTGCCCCCATTATATGGAAGCATTGCGTCAGTTGTCATCGAGACGGCGAGATTGCTCCATTTTCCTTGACGAGTTATGAGGAAGTGGCAGAAAATGCTTTAACCATAGCTGCTGTGACCAAATCGCGCTTCATGCCACCGTGGAAACCCACACAATATGCACGCTATGCCGATGAACGGGGACTTAGCGACAATGAAATTCAGATGCTCACCGATTGGGCGGCTGCCGGTGCACCACAAGGCGACCCAAGCAAAACTCCGCCTTTGCCTATTTTTCCCAAAGGTTCACAATTAGGTATCCCCGATCTGGTACTTTCTATGCCTGAAGAATTTACCGTCAAAGCCGATTTCAAAGATGAATACAGAAATTTTGTGATACCCTTTTCTTTCAGCACCGACAAAAATATCTCTGCTGTCGAGTTCCGCCCCGGTAATGCCGCCGTAGTGCATCATGTGTTGATGTGGATAGACACAACGGGAAAAGCACGAAAAATGGATGCTGCCGATCCCCTGCCCGGCTATTCGGGCTTTGGCGGCGCAGGTTTTGATGAAGCTATTGTATTGCCGGCAGCATGGGTGCCCGGTGCAGTACCCAGATTTTTTCCCGACAAAATGGGAGTACGTATTCCTAAAAATGCAGATTTAGTCATGCAAATACATTATGCGCCATCGGGCAGTATGCAAAAAGACCAATCCATGGTAAATATTTTTTATTCGGATGATAAAAACATTCGACAAATTCGAGAAGCCGCAATCAGCCCGATGCATTTAACCGGCGGCATTTCTTCTTTTCTTATCAAAGCCGAAACCATAACACAATTTAAGGGTGTATTGGAAGTGCCTTATGATTTTTCTTTGATGAGTATTGCGCCTCACATGCACCTCATCGGCAAAAAAGCAAAATCGTATGCTGTCACGCCTAAAGGAGACACTATTACATTAATCTCTATAAACGATTGGGATTTTAATTGGCAGGGTTCATATACCTTTAAAAAACTCATCAAAATCCCCAAAGGTGCAAAAGTATATTATGAAGCAGAATATGACAATACAGCCGATAATCCATTTAATCCCAATAATCCGCCGCGTCTGATGCGATGGGGAGAAAACACCACCGATGAAATGTTTTTATGTTATTATTTCGGTACGATATATCTGCCCGGTGACGAAAATATTTCTTTAGAAACATCGAATACGACATCAATCATTGATGAATCTTTTTCCATACCTTCGCCGGTGGCAATTATAAGTCCTAATCCCGCACAACATCGCGGTATTTTGTCATGGACTGCGCATAACGATGCTTATTTTTCTATTAAAATCACGGACATTACGGGAGCAGTGGTGCAAACAATCACCAATACAAAATTTTTTGCGGCGGGTCAGCATTTTGTTGAATTGCGCAATGACCATTTTACCCCCGGTATGTATTTTGTCCATATTTATGATGGTACTTCCACACAAACTGTAGTATATTCTGTTATACAATGATACGCATTGCACTATACAGCCTTTTATTCTTGATGGGATTTGCACTTGGTTATGCACAGGTCAAAACCGAAATATCCCTCGCCGAAATTCAACAAAGTAAAGGCATTTCCGTGATGATTTTCCTGAAGGAGCAATGTCCTGTTTGTCAAAAATACGCACCGACATTTCGCGATTTATATCAGCGTTTTGCATCAGATACACTACGGTTTTTCGGCATATTTCCCGATAGGACGCCGGACACTCATGCCATTGGAAACTATTGCAAAGACTATGGAATTCCCTTTCCGATTCACATAGATTCGACGATGGAATGGACGGAATATGCCGATGCACGCATCACTCCCGAAGTTGCTGTTCTTGTTGACGGACATATTATCTATACAGGTCAAATTGACGATTGGTTTATCAGTTGGGGGCGCAAAAAGAATGCCCCCCGACACCATATACTTGCTGATATACTCGCCAATTTACTACAAGGCAAACCGATACAACAATCTCGCACTCAAGCAATCGGTTGCGCCATATCACGCTAGAAAGTCGGTGCCGCGGCTTATCGTGATGACCGAGAGCAGCAGGATAAATCGGCAACGATATGGATGGAGCAGTTTCACTGTTAGATATTCTCTTATCTCGCGAAAATCAATCATGAAAATTTCTACAATCACAGTAATCCCTGTATATTTGCCAAAGGAATACATTTTTATTTGCACAAAACCTCAGATGCCATTATTGTGCTATCGAGTTCATAATACAACGGTGTGAAAAATGAAAAATATACGATATATGTATGCACTATGTTCTGGTTTGATGCTTGGCGCGGCTTTTCCGCCATTGCCCACATGGTTTGGAGCATTTATTGGGTTTATCCCCATAATCTTAGCCATTTTGACCCCGACCAATGACAAGTACCATAATCGGCTTTTGTATATTTGTTTTTTTGTCATGCACGGCATATCTAATTGGTGGGTAAGCAGTTGGCAAACCGAAAGTGACCCATTTTTGTTTGTGTCGGGTTTTGCATTATGGTTGGGGCATCCATTCTTTTTTATGCTTCCCTTTGTGGGGATGCGTTTTTTACGCAAGCGATTTGGCGATGCAGTGGGATTGATTGCGCTCCCCTTTTTGTGGACAGCATTTGAGTGGCTGCATTCTCTTGGTGATTTATCGTATCCGTGGCTGAGCATAGGTTATACGCAAGCATACAATACGGTCTGGGTACAAATTGCCGAAATTGCCGGCGTATGGGGTGTGGGATTTGTGTTGGTCAGCATCAATGTATTATTAGCATCCTTGTTGAAAGAAATCATCGAAAAACGCAGTATTCATTGGCGAATATTGGTTTCGGCTCGACTGATAGCAGCACTTGCACTTTGCATTCTGCCTTGGTATTATGGCAAGGTTCGTTTACCCGAGATTGCCGCACTTGAAAGCAAAGCACCGCATATTGTTGCCGGTGTCATTCAGCCCAATATCAATCCTTGGAAAAAATGGCAAGGCAGTTCATTCGACCAAATCGCAGCACATCAGAAGATTCAAGACTCTCTTAATGCTTTACATCATTTGGATTTGGCTCTGTGGAGTGAAACCGGGGTGCCTTATCTTGGATTGGCAAACAGTAATCCCGAGGGACTTGAGTTTCTTCGCCCTTGGATTAATGACTCTCGCACAGCATTGCTCACAGGATTTTCGGAAGCCGTGATATACAAAAAACAAGATGCCCCCTATTATGCCAAGCCCATACCGAATGATCTTTCAATTATGGGCAATTTTTACAATGCCGCAATATTGATGGAACCGCGCGATATGGATCTCCCGCTTAAAGCACCCGTACACAGGAAAATGCGACTCACACCCTTTGGAGAAAATATACCGTTCGGCGATATATTTCCATTCCTTGAGCGGTGGTTACAATGGGGCGTCGGTATATCCACATGGAGCAAAGGTAAAGTCCAAAAACCATTAACAATAGCTGTCGACTCCGGAGATTCTTTGCGGCTCGGCTGTATTATTTGCATAGAGTCGGTGTATCCCGGATTTGTAAAAAACTATGCCGATGCCGATGCGAATCTGTTGGCAGTCATTACGAATGATGCTTGGTATAATTACACATTCGGTCCCGAGCAGCATTATCGCATTTCTGCCATACGTGCGATTGAAAATCGTCGAGCTATCGTACGATGCGCTAATTCGGGAGTTTCCGGTTTTATTTCTCCCAATGGTATGTCTTACAAAGAATTACAACCCTATATCACTGCCGGACTTTCCTGCAAAGTTCCTCTCTTAACCGAAAAAACGCTCTATGTTCGGTGGGGAGATTATCTGCCAATGACATGTACATTAGTGGGGATATTACTGCTCTTTAGCGGCTATCTGAGAAAGAAAAAAATCTCATAAAGCATTATTAAACCGATAAAAAGACCGATTTTTGCATTCGTAACGGTAATACAAAGCTCGCTTTTGCGTCATTGTCCGCCGTTGTAAAGACTTAGTCCCTTTACAGGGGCTTTTCTTTTTTGTGTATGGTTACACCGATACTTGTTATACCATCACAGATGATTTTTCACTTTTTCTGAACGGAGCAATTATTCATGTTAGGGTTTTTACAAAAAATATTTGGCAGCAAACACGATAAAGATGTCAAAGGAATACTTCCTATCGTTGATGAAATCAATGAGATATATGCCAAATTATCTTCATTATCCGATGAAGAGTTACGTGCGCAAACAGACAAATTTCGCTCGCGTATTGCCGAACAGCTTATGACCTTGACAAGTGAACGTGCTGACATCAAAACACGTTTGCAAGAAGAAGACTTATCCCATGACGATCATCAAACTCTCCATAATCGCCTCAGCGAAATCGGGAAAGAAGAAGATATAATTATCGCCGATACCCTCGATGAGATTTTACCGGAAGCATTTGCAACCGTCAAAGAGGTATGTCGCCGATTAACCGAACGCAAGCATCAATATACCGCTGTTGGCAATTCCATTACATGGGATATGATTCCATACGATGTGCAACTTATCGGAGGGACGGTCATTCATCAAGGCAAAATCTCCGAGATGGCAACCGGCGAAGGTAAAACCCTTGTGGCAGTTTCACCCATGTATCTCAATGCTCTTCCCGGACGAGGCGTTCACTTAGTAACCGTTAACGATTATTTGGCTCGACGCGACTGTGAATGGATGAAACCCGTATTCGATTTTCTCGGCATTACTACAGCGGCAATTCAATCGGCGATGCAATCCGAACAAAGACGCGCTGTCTATAATATGGACATAACCTATGGCACCAATAATGAATTCGGTTTCGATTATCTGCGCGATAATATGGTAACTGAAGTGGATGAAATGGTGCAAAGACCGCATATATTCGCTATTGTCGATGAAGTGGACTCGGTTTTAATTGATGAAGCGCGTACACCTCTTATTATTTCCGGTCCGGTCGGCAATTCCGATAATCAACGTTTTGACCAGTTAAATCCGCGTGTCAAACGTATGGTAGAAGCTCAAAATCGTTTGGTACAACAAATAGTCAATGATATCGAAAAAAAATTACAATCCGATAAAAAAGAAGTACGCAAAGAAGGCGGCGTCGGATTATTGCGCGCTTATCGCGGTTTGCCAAAACAAAAAAAATTACAGAAATTATTACAAGAACCAGAAAATCAAAAATTAATGCGTGAAACCGAGCTTGATTATTTGCGCGATCAAGGTACACGTATGTCAGAAATTGATGAGGAATTATATTATACAATCGATGAAAAAAATCATCAAATTGACATTACCGAAAAAGGAAGAAACCTCATTACAGCTTCCGGTGAAGATCCCGATACTTTTGTTATTCCTGACATTGCAAGTCAATTAAGTCATATCGAAGGCGAGCAATCATTAAATCCAGATGAAAAACAACAAAAGAAAGATGAAGCTCTCCAATTATATTCTTTTCGCAGTGATGTTATTCACACAATATCGCAGTTATTGCGTGCATATTCTCTCTATGAAATTGACGTTGATTATGTGATTCAAGAAAGCAAAGTAAAAATTGTTGATGAGTTTACGGGGCGTATCTTAGAAGGGCGCCGCTATTCCGATGGCTTGCATCAGGCAATTGAAGCAAAAGAAGGCGTTAAAGTAGAAAGAGATACGCAAACATGGGCAACCATCACTTTACAAAATTATTTCAGACTTTATAAAAAATTAGCAGGTATGACAGGTACTGCCGAAACGGAAGCTGCCGAATTTGAAAAAATATACAGTCTTGACGTTACGGTGATTCCCACCAATAAAAATATTGTACGCAAAGATTTGGACGATTTTATTTATCGTACTAAACGTGAAAAATATAATGCTGTTGTGGAAGAAGTTAAAAAAATGGTGGAAGCAGGACGTGCAGTTCTCGTAGGCACAACAAGTGTGGAAGTTTCTGAAGTGCTTAGTAAAATGTTGCAACGTCAAAAAATTAACCATAATGTCTTAAATGCAAAACAGCATCAGAGAGAAGCGGAAATTGTGACAGAAGCCGGACATAAAGGTGCTGTCACTATTGCAACCAATATGGCAGGACGTGGCACAGATATTAAATTAACAGCAGAAGTAAAAGCAGCCGGTGGATTAGCAATTATTGGTACTGAACGCCACGATGCGCGACGCATTGACAGACAGTTACGAGGACGTGCCGGACGACAAGGTGACCCCGGTTCATCACAATTTTTTATTTCACTCGAAGATGATTTGATGCGTTTATTCGGCGGGGACAGAATTGCCAATATTATGCAAAAAATGAAAGTGCCAGAAGGAGAGCCAATCCAACATTCTATGGTGACATCCTCGGTGACAAATGCACAGAAAAAAGTCGAAGAAAATAATTTTGGTGTCCGCAAACGGCTTATCGAATATGATAATGTGATGAATCAGCAACGCACAGCAATTTATGATTTGCGCCGCCATGCCTTATTCGGAGAACGCTTAAAGGGCGAAATTCTCGATTATGTCGCAAACCTTGCCGATGAGTGGTACGACACCTATCATGCCGAAGGAAATCTGGAAGCATTAAAAAATCAAGTGCGTACACTCTTACTCTGCGAAGTAGAAATAAGCGACAAGGATTTTCCTTCCATGAAAAAAGAACGCTGCACCGAAATTATTATAGAAGCCGCTTCCGAATTTTATCATCGTAAAGAAGAAAAATTAGGCATAGATTTAATCAGAGCATTGGAAAAATTTTCCTTTTTGCAAACCATAGATGATAAATGGAAAGAACATTTAATGGTGATGGATGAATTAAAAGAAGGTATCCATCTTCGTGCGTATGGACAAAAAGATCCATTGCTCGAATATAAAGGCGAAGCAGTAAATTTATTCAGACAATTGGTGGCAATGATTCAAAAAGAGACTGTGCATAAAGCATTCAGTTTATTCCCACAAATCATGCAAGCACCGCCACAGCAGCAACCGCAACGCCGCAGTGTGCCGTCAATGCGCTCTACACCAAGAATGCCGCAAAAACAAAGACCTCCCGCAGGTACAAATGATGCTTTGCCTGACCCATCTGTTGTGACGGTGACA
>JAYRWZ010000139.1:0-1579 GCA_041917875.1 Chloroflexota bacterium
GTCTCCTATCGCTCAACAACAACAACAGTTAAAAGACGTAGAACATTTTTCGGATTTTGGAGTTACTGTTTTTAAGAAATCACGATATTCTTGCATAATTCGTGCGGGAAGTATAGGGCAAAAAGGTAAAGGCGGTCATGCGCATAATGATCAATTATCGTGTTGCATTGCTTTTGACGGTACCATATTGTGCACCGATCCGGGTACATATCTCTATACACCACTTTGGCAAGAACGAAATCGTTTCCGAAGCACGGCAATGCACAATACCTTATCGGTGGAATCAATGGAGCAGAATAATTGGGTTGCCGGTCCGGGCGATGTATTGTTTTGGATGCTCGGTGATAGCTCACGTGCCAAAACATTGGAATATTCAGCCGATCACTATAGCGGTGAACACTATGGGTTTGGCATTCCCCACAAAAGAACAGTGCATTTCTCGGAATATGAGATTAAAGCTCATGATATATGTACATTGCAAAAACCTAAATCATTATTTTTCCACATATCCCCCTCATGGACTATCAAACAAGAGTCATCACTAAAAATTGTTTTTTCTCATAAACACACAAATGTAATATTTACCGCAGATTCGCCTGTTTTGATACAAGAATCGTTATTTTCGGAGGGATATGGTAAATTACAAACAATATCTCAACTTATTATACCCATGACACAAAATGAATGTGTGTGGTCATTTACTTTGGGAAGGTAGTATGGAAGACATCAATAAAAAATCCAAGACAACGCTGCCGGAAGGAAGACGCAGTTTTTTACAAAATGTAATAAAAATCACAGGATTATTTACACTATTCTCATCATTGTCTGTCATTATTCTTAGTATATTCCCTTCAATAATCGGAGAGAAAAAGCGTTCTCAACGTTTTGCTTTGGCACTTGATTCATTTCCAAACGATCAAGAATATCTCACCGGAAAAGTTGGGAATAAAAATTTTGTTTTATTCAAAGACAATACGACATTTACAGCATATAATTTGCAATGCACTCATGCAGGATGTACAACAGAATGGCAACCAAAAATGCAACACTTTTACTGCGCTTGTCATAATGGAATATTTGATAAAAATGGCAAACCGGTTTCCGGTCCGCCCAATAAACCATTGGAAAAACTCACACTCTATACAGAAAATTCTCACATTATCATTATCGAATAAATAAAGGAGTAATCATGATACAAGTTTCAGGTACATCAACCGCGATTGTTACACCATTTCTTGCAGATGGTACAATTGATTTTCACTCATTTGAAACACTCTTAGAACGTCAAATTACAGCAGGTATTGAAAGTGTTGTTGTTTGCGGTTCAACAGGAGAAGGGGCAACACTGACTTTTGAAGAAAAATGCTCATTATTTAGGTTTGCAGTCGAAAAAAATCAAAAGCGCATTCCAATAATAGCCGGAACAGGTTCCAATGACACACGCGCTTCTATTGAATTGACCAAAGCGGCGGCGCAATGCGGTGTGGACGCTATGCTGGTCGTAGCACCATTTTACAATAAACCAACACAGCATGGGCTTTTTGAGCATTTTCATGCTATTGCCGATTCTACCGAATTA
>JAYRWZ010000140.1:0-1599 GCA_041917875.1 Chloroflexota bacterium
CCTGCGGCAACCCTTTCATATCTGCAATAATATTTTTGACTGCTGTTTTTGCCATTTGTTCTGTCGGATAGCCGGTTTTTGGTACACCGCAAGGCACAGGAGTTTCCCCCGGTGGGGCAATATGTACAGCAACGCCTGCTGCGAAAATATTATGAAATACATGATGACGATAACCTTTATCAGTGACGATAAATCCTTTATCATTCGCTAATTGAGGAGTATTTCGTACGGCATCTATTCCAAGAAAACGAGGCATAATCATTGTAAATTTAGACGGTAAAAATTCACCGTTTTCTAATTCTACACCATCCGCACGTACTTCTTTAATGGATGCATTTAAATATGATGTAATATGATAATGTTTAAAAAACCATTCACACATTTGTTGTGCATTACCAAAGCCATTAATACCAAAATGTGCCAAAAAGGGTTCTGCTGTAGAATATGTTAAGGAACATATCGAATCAAGTTTATTTTTAGCAAGTTGATAACGAACATTAAATAAAAATTCATAAGCCGCGCCAAAACATGCTGCTCCTTGTGCAGAAGCAATGACAACAGGTCCCGGGTCGGCAAGAAAACGCTGCCATGCTTCACGTGTGCGTTGTGCCGGTGACAGACCAACAATAGAATAAGAATGCTCACGCAGACCGGGTATATAATCATAATCCACTTTCGGTCCTGTGGCAATAATCAGATAATCGTAACTGACAGTGCCATTGTGACGAGTGATAACCCCATTGTTTGGCGGATCGAACAGATCTACCTCATCTTCAATAAATCGAATGGAATGTTTGTTGTATTGATGGCGGACATCGAAGGTAATGTCCCGTTCTTCGCGTAATCCAAAAGGATACCATATAAGTGATGGGAAAAACAAGAACTTATGAGTATTGGCAATCACGGTGATGTCATGATTGTCGCCTACCAATTCTTTTAACTCCAAAGCTGCGGTATAGCCGCCAAAGTTTGTTCCAACGATAACAATATGCTTGCGTGCCATGAGATTCTCCTGCTGAGAGTGAAACATAATGCAAATATACAACATTTAAGACTAAGTTGTCTTTTATCTTTAATGTCAATCATCGAACCGAGCTCACTTCAAAAAAATTGCTATACCCGAAATCAAGCGGCTTTGAAGTATGACGCGCTTAGAAATCAAGAACATCATCATGAAAATTACGATATCAATGTAATCGAGGTATAAAATTCCGAATAATTATACCTACGATGCTTCTGGTAATCTGATAGGCGATAATGCCGAACAATTGCAAATACAGTGGAATGCCAAAGGAAAAGTGACCCAAGTAACCGATAATAGCACTAATCCGCCAAAAATCATTACTTTTGAATATGATTCTCATGGCAATAGAGTGAAAAAAACGGTGGATCTTGGTACAACTAATTGTGCGGACAATAGCGTGACCTATTATATCTATAGCGAAAAAGGTACAGTGCTGGCAACCTATAAACGCAAAGGTTGCTTTGAAACGGCAATGCCTATTATATTGTCAGACCATACTATCCAATCAAATCAAAGGATGGGCTTACGTACATATCCGCAGACGGGCACTATCGTACCATTAGATAATGTGGCGC
>JAYRWZ010000141.1:0-2748 GCA_041917875.1 Chloroflexota bacterium
ATGGCCGGTCATTATACTGCGCATGATACGTGTCTTCACTTGTTTAATCCCGTACAATCAACACAGGTTTTGAAATTGCCCCATTGGAATAATCAATGCGAATAAAATATAATCCCTCAATCCAATCACGTGTATCAATTGTCATAGTGTCGTTTATTGTATCCGTCTTATGAGGAATTACATTGCCTTGTTGATTGATTATTGATAATCCCTTATAATGCGGATTACGTATTTTGACTGTAATAAAACCGTTTGCCGGTATGGGCGAAATACTCATATCATTATCCGTCAATGAATTTTCAGCAACAGATGTAATATCTACAATACTTTGTACGCGCAAGAGGGTTCGTGTTGAAGGTCCTTGATTTATCGTTATTCTGTCAATATCAGCAGGCACATTTGTGATGGTAAAATTTTCTTCATTTTTGTTTACCGTCAGCATGGTATATACTGTCGGTTGTCCATTTTTTCGCACAAATCCTATTTCTACGGGTAAAGCCGTATATGTTCCATAATCAGCATTTTGCACCTGAGTTATAGATATTTCTTTTGTTGAATCATTAGTGCTTTTATGAATAACTTTTATTTCAGGAATTCCCTTTTGATAAATCCATTGCCGAAAAAATTCGTCCATTGATGTACCTGTAATCTCTTCAAGAATCACTTGTAAAGAATCGGTGGCAGCATTTTTATACGAATATGCCTGTAAATAACGGCGCATGGCTTTATAAAAGTTATCCGTGCCTATAGCATAGCGCAACATACCTAATACAACCGCACCTTTTTGATATATGGTTTCCGGATAATTGGACGATGGTGAAGTGCGCGAATAATCATAGAGAGGTAATGCTTTTTCATTTTTTAATATCGTATTGATATATGTCAATGATTTCGTATGTTGATTAGAAATATACCCTTTATCGAATCCGAACAATTCTTCATACCAAGCAGATTCGCAATATGTGGCAAATGATTCATTGAGCCAAGCATGGCGAAAATCAATCGGCGACACTAAATCTCCAAACCATTGATGTGCTAGTTCATGTGCAGCCACAGGATTCACGGTATCCCTGCTTTGTGCTAAAGAAGTATTATACGCAATCATCGTTTGATGGTCCATCGCACCTTTTTGTGTTAAACAATATCCGATTTTTTCAAAAGGATATTCACCGAATAATCGAGAATATGTAGCCGCCATTCGCGGTAATAATCGAAATGATGTACGTGTAGCAAGAGTATCGCGTCGCCGTGCAAATACCATCATCGGCAAAATGCCGTCGCCAAATTCCATAATCATATACGGGGCGGCGGAAAATGTCAGTAAATATGTAGCACAGGGATAATTGTGTGTCCATTCATATTGAGATATATTATCACTGAGTTCAGTTTTTTTCAGAAGACCATTGGATGCAACGGCAATACCTTTTTTGACAATAAAGGTTCCTTTATATGTTGCTTTATCCGAAGGATGATCAAAACAGGGCATCCAGTGTTGTGTCGTCGAAACATAATTCGCTTGAAAACCAACGCCAAGAGCATAAACGGTGCTGTCACTCGAAGAAACTCCGCCCCAAGACCCTGCCCCATATTCATCTGTCATGGTGCCTTTATACCATACTGTATATATTGTCGTATCTCCGATTTTTGCATTATCCGGCGCAGCAACGCTGTAATGAAATGTAGCTTCATTTTCTTTTCCCACCATTTTTTGCTCAATGATTTTTCCATTGCCATACACCGAATCAATAGTCAAGCCCCGCAAATGAAAAATAAATACTTTATTTTCGGGATTTTCTTTCCAAAGTACAAATATTGCACATGTACCTTTTGTTTCTCGCGAGGGAGGAGCTTGACGCAAATCAAGCGTAACATCATAATGCAAAACATCAAACGGCTGCACATTATATGCCAATGGATCCGGTGGTTTTTGCTGCCCATAAAGAGTAACAGCACTAAGGAACAATACACATAATGCACAATAATATTTTTTGAATACCATAGTTCTTTTCATCATTATTTTTCCTTATTCCATCATAATATATTGGACTATATTCTCAATTAAATTTGCTAATATCGGTTCGGTTTTATGTGCTGTTTCGATAATATCTTCTAAAGAAACAGGTTGTAAAGTATCGGGAAAACATTCATCTGTCACAATAGAAAATGCAAGTACTTTCATACCGCAATGAACAGCAACTATGGTTTCGGGCACAGTACTCATGCCGACGACATCTGCGCCGGTCATACGTAAGAAACGATATTCCGCTTTTGTTTCTAAATTAGGTCCCGGCACAGACACATAGACTCCGCGATGTATATGCGTTTGTTGCTGTAAAGCGATTTTTTCTGCAAGAGCTATAAGTTCAAGGGAGTACGGTTCAATCATATCTGGGAAACGAGGTCCGAGCCGATTATCATTTTTTCCCCGTAACGGATTTTCAGTTTGTAAATTAATATGATCGTCTATCAATACTATATCACCTTTTCTATAGGCAGGATTTAGTCCACCCGTAGCATTGCACATAATTAATATTTTTGCTCCCAAGGCATTCATTACTCTGACAGGAAAAGTAATTTCTTTCATCGAATACCCCTCATAATAATGAAACCGCCCCTGCATTGCCACAATTTTTTTTGATTTCATTGTGCCAACAAGTAATTGACCTTCATGCGTTACCACCGTTGGTGTCACAAAATGGGGAATCTCTTTATACGGTATTATGGCTTCGCATTGTATATGATGCGCCA
>JAYRWZ010000142.1:0-31040 GCA_041917875.1 Chloroflexota bacterium
AAAAAGCGTTTCCTGTACACGCTGACTTTCTGACACACCTCTTTCTCCCCTCTCGTGATGGGATGGGGGTGTGTATTCAAACAGTTCGCCTTCTTCGTCTGTTACAATCAATTCATCATTTACCACTTCCACCTGATATTCTTTCAAACGTTTTCCGTTACGGTCTTGCAGAATTTTCAAGTCGTTTTTAACGGCAATCATTTCATTGAGTGCTGAAACCAAAAAATGTCCGGAGCCAACGGCAGGGTCGCAAATTTTAATGCTATTAATTATATCGTTGGCTTGTTGTCGCGTAAAAAGCCGCCCATCGCCTATTTGCTCATACACATCATCCAAACTCGTAAATTTCCCCCCATCCTCATCCCCTCTCGAGAGGGGACCAAGGGGTGTGTCCGTAATGTTGCCGAAAGGTGTGTCCGTAATAATCCCTTCATTTCCGGTAAGCGGATTTAATGGCGAATCTTCATACATCAGGGCAGACAAATCTCCCTTTTCAAATCCTTCGATATACTGTTGTATAGTTGCCAGCGTAGAGTCAAGATTTTTAAAAATATCCGAATCAGGAAAGCGTAATACATTTAAGCCCAATTCATTCAATCTGAATTCTTTTTTCAGATCATTTTGTTGCGTTTCTTCCCAATTATGTGTTGCGCCATCAATTTCAATGACCAATTTACATTCATGGCAAAAAAAGTCGGCAATAAAATTATCCAATGGTTTTTGCCTGTGAAAATCATACTTTCCTTCAAATTTCCCTTTTAATTGTTTCCACAGAATAATCTCCGATTTAGTGCTCTTATTGCGTAATTCACGTGCAAGTTCTTTGAGCGCAGGATTATAAGGGATAACTTCTCTTCTCGGCGGGCGGGTATTTTGAGTAGAGGACGCACCCGTTTTTATGGAGGAGACACCGGTTTTCGTGGAGGACGCACCGGCTTTCGTGGAGGAGACACCGGCTTTCGTGGAGGAGACACCTGCTTTCGTGGAGGAGACACCTGCTTTCGTGGAGGACACACCCCCCGCCCCTCTCAAGAGGGGAGTTGCTGCTTCATTGAATTTTTGAATGACGGCTTTACGAATGGTTTCACGGCACATATACATAGTGATGAAACCCGGCGTGAAGAATGAACCGTCTTTATATCCGTTTATTTTCTCGAAAATCAAGCCGAGAACCGAGGCATTAATGAGTGTTTTGTTATCTTCTTGGATTTCTTCGCCGCCTTCTGCTCCAAAGTCATAAGCATCTAAAAACTCAAACAAATATTGAAGCGTGGAAATAGTGCCAGTCCGTTTTTTGCCTTGCTGGTCTTTCAGCACGGTTTGTGAAAAAATCGGAATGGTTTTATCGTCTTTCAGATTGCTGATAAATAAAGTAACCTGCTCAAGGTCTGTCGGCTCGAAAAGCGATGAATTGAGATACGGTACTTTTTCAAATGCCTTTTTTACATCGTCATTTCGTTCATTATACTTGCGAGCCAATACCTGAAAAAACAAGCTGTTCAGGTCGTCATAGTTTTTGATTTTATCAAGGTTAAGAAACGAAAATGATTTATCGCATTTGTTATAGGTGATGAGTTGAGCTTCTAATAACTTCAAAAACAAAATTCTGTTTATCCAAGTAATCGACAGTTCAAGAGCAACATTAAAAAGTCTTTCCTGTTGCGTATTGCCAAATTGACTTGGTTTTTCAAGTCTGCTCAATTTATCCAAACTGTCAAGCTGAATAATGGCATCTTCAAGGATTGTTCCTGTGTGTCGTTCGCCTGTTTTGTTTCTCTCAATCAGTTTTTTGCTTCCTTCTTTGGTTTCTGTCAAGCCGATAATGTGCAATAACTCGCTGTAAAAGCGTTTGTCAAGACTGTTGCTGTCATTGGTGAAAGGAAGTTTTAAAAGATGCTGGGGCGATAATACTTTGAATAAAGCGATGAGCGAATTGTCATCTTCTTTGTCGGCATTGCGTAATGTTTTTTGAAAATCCTGAATATTGAAGTACGTATATTCAATTTCAGAAGTGATGTTATCAATAAACGGTTCGGCAATCTCTTTGTAAAATACGTCTGTTGTTTTTTTGCTTGCTTCAAAGTTCTCAAACTGTCTGACAAGCGATTTGTTTTGAGCAAAAAGTCTTTCAAATAAATGCTCATCAAAAATGAACCATTCATTTATGTTGGTTGCAACTAAGTGTTTTACTTCAAGGTTTTTATGTGTAATTCTCTCTCGTAGGTAATATAAGACCAATTCATGCAAAGCTTTTGCATTCAGTTTTTTGGTTGAAATCATCTCAGTTTTATTGGTCGGTTTTTTTGCTTCAATGATTACGCCAACGGTCGAGTTTGCATTTTGACCATTATGAATAACAAGGTCATTGCGACCTTTGGTATTTATAAAATGGTTCGGGTCATAATAGGTTTTCTTTAAAAAGTCAGAAACTAAGTTTTTATGAAACTCTTCACTTTCAGTGTCATTTATCCTGTCAAGCAAAGTAATGAGATTAGTCTTGAAACCTTCAATGTCCGATCTGTTCGGTTTTACTTTTAAAAAAGCTTTATTGAGTGCTTTTTTGGGATTATACTCTTTTAATTTCATCTATAATCTCTATTTTTTATTGAGTATGGAATGATAAATCCTTAGCGCAGTTGAAGGCGGTATATATCGCACAGTGAAGCAAGCTGCCGTTTATTTCTCCAAAACTACAAAACTTAGACCTAATAGACAAATATGAAGTTCTCATTTTTCATTATGAAAGAGTATGTCATTGCTGTACAATTCCATGACTCGTACGCATCCGGCACACAGTGCGTGTTGACCATAAAAAAAGGGCTTTCGCCCTTTTTTATCCTGCATTGCCTATGATGTCTTTGGTGGTGCCATGTTCCGTCCAATCAAAACCTTTATGTTTAATGGCATTGATGCCTCGCATTGGTGCTTTAAGCCCACAACTTATCATGTCATGGTCGGTCATAATTTCCACTAATTCGGCAAATGTGACCCTTGGCTGCCATCCCAAAAGCGTTTTTGCTTTGCTAATATCGGCTTGTAAAAAATCTACTTCCGTCGGACGGAAATAGCGCGGATCAATTTCTATAATCGTTGTGCCGGGTTGTAGGTCATAATGAGAATCGGCACTGCGAACTATCCCTTTTTCTTGTTCGGCTTCGCCCCGCCATTCTATTTCCACGCCTGCGTATGCAAAAGCCCTTTCCACAAATTCGCGGACGGTGTGGCTTTCGCCTGTGCCCACAGTAAAATCATCGGGGTTGTCATGCGCAAGAATTAAGTGCATCATTTCCACATATTCCGGTGCAAAACCCCAATCACGCTTAGCATCAAGATTCCCTAAATATAAAGTGCTTTGTTTACCCGAAAGAATATGTGCCACAGCGCGTGTAATTTTTCTGGTGACGAATATTTCGCCGCGTCGCGGGCTTTCATGATTAAATAATATGCCATTGGAACAAAAAAGATTATAGCCCTCACGATAATTCACCACCAACCAATAAGCATAGAGCTTTGCAGCCGCATACGGGCTTTGTGGTTGGAATGGCGTTTTTTCCGATTGGGGCGGCATGGCAGAACCGAAAAGTTCCGAGGTTGATGCCTGATATAATTTAGTACGAATACCGCTGCGCCGAATTGCTTCCAAAATACGTGTGGTGCCCAGCCCTGTGACATTGCCTGTGTATTCGGGCATATCGAAAGACACTCTGACATGGCTTTGTGCCCCCAGATGATAAATTTCATCGGGTTGAATATTATACATAATTTCCGTCATGATTCCCGGATCGGATAAATCACCATAATGCAGGCGCAAGCGACCGCCTTTTTCATGGGGGTCAAGGTAAATATGATCAATGCGATGGGTATTGAATGTGCTGGCACGGCGAATAATTCCATGAACTTCATAGCCCTTGGCAAGAAGAAATTCCGCAAGGTATGAGCCGTCCTGCCCTGTGATGCCCGTAATTAATGCTTTCTGCATGATTATTTTTTACCTTCGCCTAATAAACGTACTTTCTTTTTTGCTCCTTTTACTTTTTTGCAGGCATTGCGTGTATCAATGACCACTTTGCTGTGTTTGACTATCATCTCATAATCAAAAGCGGTATGGTCTGTCGTGATGACCGCAATATCGAATTTTTCTAACATCTGCGGGGTGAGTTTTTTTTCGGATTTTACTTTTTTTCCGTGTATTTCGGTTTCGGGAATATATGGGTCATAATAACTGATATTTTTAATGCCGTCTTCAAGTAATAATTCTGCTACTTTTAATGCGGGAGAATGGCGCAAATCGTCCACATCGCGCTTAAATGCCATACCAAGTAAAAGGATTTTAGCTTTTTCCAAAGTAACGGGCTGACGTGCAATTTCACGCTCAATCATCGAACGCACATAAAAAGGCATGGACTCATTGACTTCGGCGGCAAGCGTAATAAAGTTAGTCACAAAATCAACTTCACGTGCCATCCATGATAAATAATACGGGTCTATAAGTATGCAATGCCCGCCAATGCCGGGTCCCGGAAAAAAGGGCATAAAACCAAATGGTTTGGTGGAAGCGGCTTCCACTACTTCCCATATATTAACCCCAATACGGTCGCATAATTGCGCTAATTCATTCACTAATGCAATATTGACGCTACGGAAAATATTTTCAAGTAATTTTTCCATTTCTGCCACTTCGGGTGTGCTGACAGCAATTACTTTATCAATAATTAATTCATTGACGGCAACCGAAAGAGCTGTGCATGATGCACTGACGCCACCCACCACAATAGGGGTATTGCCTGTATGCCATGTCGTATTGCCCGGATCAATTCTTTCGGGTGAAAATGCCAAATAATAATCTTTGCCCACTGTTTTGCCGGTGCGATCCAATATCGGCTGAACATATTTTGTGGTGGTACCCGGAAATGTCGTACTTTTTAATATAATCACATGTCCATTGCGTAAATACTTAGCAACCTCTTCTGTTGAATGGACAATATGAGAAATATCCGGTTCTTTATTGGGAGTAAATGGTGTGGGAACGCAGATATAGATAATATCACATTGCTCGCATACGGAAAAATCCGTCGTCGCGCTTAACGTTTTATTGGCAATGCATTGCGCCACATTAGCGGAGCTGATGTCTTGAATATAGTTTTGCCCTTGTTGCAGAGCCGAGATTTTACGATTGTCAATATCAATGCCAATGGTACGAATGCCTTTCATGGCAAATTCCACGGCAAGCGGCAAGCCGACATATCCTAAACCAACCACGCCGATGACGATGTCTTGGGAACGGATACGAGAAAGAAGTACTGTGGGGTCAGATGAATACACCATAGTGTCAGATGGGTGTTTCTTGTGTGAAGAGTGAGTTTTCTTTGCCATTGTAAGTATGAGTAATTGAATAAAACAGCTTTGTTAATAACAAGTGTCGTGCCATTGACGATGCACTATGACGAAACATGCCGCCAAAATTACTTAATAAGATTGATTGATTTGATAGAAAAGTAGTAATGTGTTTTATAACCTTGTCAAAATTTATTTTGGTTTTGATAAGATATTTTCCATTTTCAGGTTGTACCGAAAACTGAGTGGTTTTGGGTTTTTCAGTGTTTCAGCCCCTTACAAATCAATAAAATCAATGGTGAAAGTCTCGGTAATCACCGTATTCTTGGTATCAATAGGTTTACATAAACCTTGGAGTATAACATCAATGTTTTGGTTCAGTTTATGTGGCTTTTTGGGCTAAGAGAACGTATGAGCCATTTGTTGTGAGGTGTTATTTTTGCCGCTGTGAATGTGTTGTCTTATGATTGCGGTAATGTAAGTACATCCCGAAGAGAATCATATTGTTCTCGGGAAATCATATCATAACTGTATGCAATGGTGGCAGTTGCATTGCTGAAGTATGTATATGACAGTCGGATTTCTTTATCATCATCAAGTGCAATGAGGTGCCGACTGACGGTTTCTGCATCGCCGCGAGAGATAGGACCTGTTAAGGGAGTCGTTTCTGCATCGAGAGTATTAAGGCAATTTTCTACTGCTGTAAGAATAATGGGAGGTAAAAATACTTCCGGCTCAATACCGGCATGGTATGCCAATGTTTTTGCATGGGTTATTGCCGCCACAAGAAAGTTCGATGCCGCTACTGCCGCCGCATGGTATTGTGCTTTGTGTTGGCGTGTGTGCTCGGAAAGAATGATGGGTGTGCCTCCCAAAGCCATAATACATCCCGAAAGAAAGTCTTCGCTGTCGTT
Organism: Chloroflexota bacterium; assembly: GCA_041917875.1. Taxonomy (GTDB): domain Bacteria; phylum Bacteroidota; class Ignavibacteria; order Kapaibacteriales; family UBA961; genus UBA2353. The sequence continues at coordinate 6,249 of JAYRWZ010000142.1, forward strand.
CATACAATCAATGCCCCAAGCAATGCCGCGCAGCACGGTATCGGTTTCTCCGGTAAAGGTTTGGAAAGGATGCACAGCAGCACAGAGAGCGCCATTCATCATACATTCGGTCAAGGGTTCTATGCTGTATGCACCGGAACAATGCACAACTGTGCACCCGGCAAGAGAAGAGCCAAAGTGTGCAGCGAGATCTGCTGCCACATTTTCAATAGCAGTATCAGGCACAGCCAAGATGATAAGCTGTGGCGGATGCGGTATATAGTCAAGTTCTTGAAGTAATGGCACCTCGGATGATACTATGGAAGCAAGAGTTTCCAAGCGTGTTGCCGAACGTACAAGCATCCATTCCAGCTTCTGCATTTTTGCAGTTGCCATTGCTAATGTTGTCCCCAATTTGCCGCCACCGATAATACCGACGGTCGGGAAAGTATCGGCAGCGTCAAAGACGCCGCCACCTGCATAGTGCATCATAACTTACCTTTCGCTTACTTCAAGTGTATAGCCCTCTTTTGTGTCTTTTAGTGTAAAACCTTTGTCTGCGATTGCTGCGCGCAAACTGTCGGCTTCTGCAAAATTCTTTTCTTTTTTTGCTTGAAGTCTGCGCTCGGCAAGTGCAATAATCTCATCGGGAATGACACGATGTGCTTGCGGTTTGGCTTCAATGGTCCAGACTCCGAAGATTTCATTGATGGTGCGGAACTCTTCAATGAGAATTTGTTTACTCTCAATAGACAATGTACTCGGATTGGTGTTATTGATGAAGCTGAAGAGAATCTCGAGAGCTTTTGGGGTATGTAAATTTTCCGCTAAAGCTGCTGATACATCATGTAAAACGGTGGTAGTGATAGTGCCGTTGACGGTAGTGTCAAAGAGTGCATAAATAAAATCTTGGACACGTTTTCTGGCTTTTTGTACAGCATCTAAGCCGCTGAACGTAAAATTAATCACGGAAGAATAATGCCCGGACACCATGAGAAAGCGCACATCAAGAGGATCATAGCCCTTATTGGTGATATCACGTAATGTGTAAAAATTTCCGAGGGATTTGCTCATTTTTTTACCATCTACTTCCAAAAACTCATTGTGGCACCAATACCGAGCTGTGTCTAAACCATAACCGGCTTTGCTTTGTGCTATTTCATCTTCATGATGCGGGAAGCGTAAGTCCACTCCCCCTGTGTGAATGTCTAAGGGTAATCCGAGAATGTCTTGCCCCATTGCCGAACATTCTATATGCCAGCCCGGACGTCCGGGGAGATTGCCACCATTGTAGGGAAAATCCCAATACGGCTCATTGTGTTTACGTGCTTTCCACAGAACAAAATCGCTGACGCTTTCTCGGTCATACTCATCGGCATCAATACGTACACCTGCTTTGAAATGCTCGGTATCAACGGTAAAGAGTTTGCCATAATGCTCTTTTGCCATCCAATCGCCCAAGGCGAAATAGACATTGCCTTCCGAAACATAACCATACCCATTGTCAATAATAGTGCGTATCAGTTGTTGCATCGGCTCGATATAATCTGTTGCTCGCGGCATTGTGTGAAAATGGGCAATATCAATACCGACACTTTGAATGTCTTCGATAAATTTTTGTGCAAAATACTCCGTAAAACGTCGAATATTTTGATTGGGATTGTCAGTCTGTTCACCCATTTCCGATAACCATTCTTCACTTCCTATGGCACTGTCACGTATGGTTTTATCATCAATATCGGTGATATTCATTACCCATTGCACGTCATAATTACCCACAATGCGTAATACTCTTTGCAGAAGATCGGAAAATAAGAATGAACGAATATTGCCAATGTGAATATAATTATAGACAGTAGGTCCGCAAGTATAGATTTTAACGGTTGAACCGCCGGAAACCGGATGGAAATCTTCAATAGTTTTTGATAAAGTATTAAATAATCGTATCGTCATGATTGTGTGATATAATCTCGTTAAAAGGTATTAATGAATGATAAATGAAAAGACGGATGACTGTGTTGAACCCAAAATCCGTAGGAAATATACACCGGAGCTTAGTCCCGCAGTGCTGATGGTTGTGACAGCTTCCGTACATCGAGTTGAGTGAAGGGAATAACCCATAAGCGAGTACATTTCAGCACTCATGCCTTGTGCGCCACGAACATTGAGATTATTATTGATATGGTCATAGGCAATGCTTATGTCTTGAGCGGGAATATCTTCAAGAGATGTGATAGTCACATTCAATCCGTCAGAAACAGCCGCGCATCCTATTTGATTGGTGACACGCACAGAATATATGCCATTGTTTGAAGGTACGAAACGATTGCCCGTTGCATTGGGAATGGGATTTCCGTCGAGCAACCATTGAATGATTCCGGTAGCATTAACGGAAAGAGTGTCGCCTTTGCGGGCAATGATGGGTTTGATGTTTTCTAAGACTGTTACTGTGACGGTATCACGTCCGATGCAACCATTTTTATCGGAAACAGCAACTGTGTAAACAGTCGTCATACTTGGTTTTACTCTGGCGACTGCGTTAGTGCGTCCGGACACAATACTTGCTGCGGGTGACCAAGAGAATGTATAGGGGCTTGTTCCTCCCAAGATAATGTCTGTGCCGCCGATGGTAAGAGTGGAGTCTTTGCAAATGGTGAACGAGGGTATGGTTGCAATGCGTGGTGCATCATAGACAGTAATATAGTTTTTGCGAATAACGGTATCTGCCCATTCGCCATTATTTGCAATTAAGCGAACAGAATACTGACCGGGTTTGGTGAAGGTAGTCGTAGGATTTTCTTTAAAATCATCATTCGCACCATCGCCGTCGGTGTCCCATAAATAGAATTCCGGTGAATTTACCGATAAATTCTTAAAATCTACCGTCAAAGGCGCGCAACCTTCTATCGGTGTTTTGGCATCATGGGCAAACCATGCTTTCGGATAGTCCGCACCGCATTGATCTTGCGGAATACGTTTGAATTTTTCCACAGCACTGCAACGCAAAGCTATACTGCTATCATTAATCACAATACCGGCGGCAATATCGCTAAAGCCATGAAGTGAACGGCGGAAGGTACTGGTATCAATAGCAAAATTCATTACTTTACTTGGGTCAATGATATGTCCGAGTTGATGTGCATGACCTAACTCATGGGTGATAATTGATTCAAGGTCATATTTACCAACGGAATCTAATTCCGTTGAATAATTCCAATTGATGTCTTTGTTGATAACCATATCCGTTTCGATAATGGTGAAATAACGCTTGTCATCGGACCCTAAGCATGGTTGATTGACCCAAACACTGCTCGTATAAGCAAGTACACCAATAAAAGGCATAGGGCAGCCAATACCGGATAAAGTAACCGTGCTGATATTGTCATTTTTAGCACAATTGGCCGTAGATATTTCGTCACTATAGCTGAAATTTATGCCGGTGCCGCAGCGCCAAGTCTCCAAGGAGCGTTTAAAAACATTAACAGCTTGTGTGTTTTGCTTCAATGCCAAACTGGGGCGAAAAGTATAGCCACCAAAGCCATTTTGATTGATGAAGTGTGGTCGGAAGGTTTCATAGACAGGAGGATCAATTTGGTTAGTCTGATAAGTGCGGCTGTTGACGGAATAAATAATAGTGAGTGTTTCCGAACTGAGTACTGCTTCGCCGGACTCGGGTGTGACACGGATGCGCCCTGTGCCGGCAGAAATATTTTTTACTTCATTGAGTGTGTACCAATCACCGCCCGGCACAATAACCTTAATTTCACTTGATTGCCAACTGACAATATGATTGGGTGGGACGCTTATCCACGTTGCCCCGCCATCGTCAGCATTCCTAAATTCAACATTAGCTCTATTGCGGTATGTACCAAAGCCGGAACCACTTATTGTAATAATATCCCCCATCCCGCCTCGCGCAAGAGTTGGTTCAATACTAATAATTGTGGCTTGAGATTGATGGTTTTGTTCAAATTTAGAAGGTGCAATAAATTGTGTAGCATTAAATGTGGTGAGTATGCGTTCGTTTTGTGCGGTGTGATTTCTGATAGGTGTTTAGATTTGTTTATCTATGTCGGCATAAGTGTAAAACATATCGGACGCAAAGCCCTCTTGCTGATGGTAAGTGACAAGAGATTGTTGGGCAGCAAAGGCATAAAAGCGCGGTATGGATGATGTGGTTTGCACATCAGGTCGGTGCGATACCATAAATAAACCGGTTTGCCCATTATGGGCGGTAAATGTTGGCTCGACTATTTGGAAAGTACCATTATAAAAACCACCCGGGCTTATGACTTCTATCTCGGATGCTGTGACCGTACCTTTGAATATTTTATGGATCGAGACACGGAATGCCGTATAAATGGTGTTGTCCAACGATAATGAGTAAGAAGAAGTGACCGTTCCTTCAACAACGACATCTGCCACGCCGACACGTAGAGAAAGTGGTAATTTGACCATGTCATTGTGGGAGCGTGCCGTACCCAAGGTGCCGACAAGTATCAAGACAATAAACAGGAGCGCTTTCATACTACACTCGCAAAATAAGTGGAAAAAGAAAAATTCAAAGAACGAAATTACAAATAATTTGCGCCTGTTATATCATTTTTGATGCATTGACGGTATTTTAGGGTTATTGGCAAAGTGTTCTGGCAGATTTCGATAACTGAAACCGGAGGAAATACAGAGAATGAAAATACAAAAGCACTACTGGGGTGATATGGTAAAGGCAATGGTTAAAGCACCGTTACAACTGTCGCGTATATCATTTCTTATCGGTGTGGTCTTAGTGGCTTTACTCATGCGTCTGGGGCTGGTGGGATTCGTAGGGAAAATACGAGGTACACAGATGTATGAGCCATTACTGATAGCTAAAAATATTACAGAAGGGTATGGTTTTTCCTTGCATTGGCAGTATGAGTCAAGTATTCCTGAACGACATAAATTTATGGAAGAAGTACCGGCACCGCCTTATGGCACGACGTTTATTCCGCCGATAGTACCATATAGCTATTCATCCATTATAGCGATAATGGGATGGAACGATGCAGCACTGTTGATGATAATGTTAGTACAGGCATTTATAGGGGCATTGTTACCACTTGTTGTCTATTATGCTGCGCTTCAGTTTTTTGAAGATGCTGCATCCCGCTATGCTGCCATGCTTAGTTTACTATATTTTCCGGTAGCTATGACCGCCATTACATTCAGTGGGTCTGTCTTGTATTCTCTCTTCGGTGTAGCATTGTTGTGGTCAATAGGAAAAATGCGGCATGCAAAAACAGTCACATATTTTTGCGTTTTCGGGGTTCTCGCAGGGGTGTTAAGTTTGACCCGCAGCGAATGGTATTATGTCTTTTTTATTCTTGTTGCAGTAATCTTTTTGTATAGGTCTATATTCTTTAAAAAACCATACTATGCTCGCAAACTATCCGTTGCGGTGTTGATGTTTTTTATGACTACAGGGTGGTGGACTATGCGAAATTATCAGGAATTTGGAAGAATCATTCCGGTAACGGGGCATCCGTGGCGAGAAATGTGGCGCGGTTTTAATCCATATTCAACGGGATCAGGAACAAATGCCCAAGGATTGAGTATATGGGAATACAGAGCCGAATATGAACATATACGAAAACAATTGGATGCAATTCCCTTAGATATGTCCTTTGAGGAAAAAGCTGATCAGATATATAAAAATGAAGTGCTGACTTTCTGGAGGCAGCACCCTTTTGAATCTGTTGTGTTAATGATAAAAAAAATAGTGATGCTATGGACTATTGATATATACTATGACAAGGCAAATCATGTGTTATATATATTTCCGCAGTTATTACTTTGCGCTTTAATCTTCATAGGGTATTTTGACATTCTCCGTAAAGATAAAAGGAGTGTTGTTCTGTGGAGTACATTAATTGTGTGCTTGTCCGCTGTATTTTCTCTGACATATATTTTACCACGATATCAAAGTTATATATTCCCAATGTTTTTACCATTATGTGGTCACGCAATACATATACTATACTCCAAAATTATGGCAATGCGATTGAATCCATAGAACCTTTTTCGTTAATAATGTTCTGAGTAAAATATGTGCGCATCAATACTATGGCACAGAGAAAGAGTACAAACCAACGCAAAAAATACAGATGAAAGAATATATCCGGAAATTGTGATTGCAGTCGCAACAATGCTTCGTCCCCTATTTTCGGTATGCATAAGGCAATAAGCATAAGCACAGTCAGATAGAAAAATAATGCGCGCTTGTTGTGATGCGATAATCCAATGCTGAATATGATACCAAGAATCGGTAAACATAACACATAAACATATTCCCATCCCAAAGGACTCAAAAGAGGCATACTTGCTATTATCACTGAGCAGACAAAAAAGCTATAGAAAGAATTGTTGTGTTGTAACAAAGTGCGAACAGCCCAGATTGTGGCTGATATTTGAGTGAAAAGAACAATTACTTTTACCATGGGTGCAATACGAACAATAGTCCAAGAACCCGCATTAAATTCAGGTGTGAGAATACGCATAATTATGCCGGAAAATGATTGATTAAAACCACTGAGACATGTATAATCAGAAAGTAAAGGCATATATTCAGAAAAATAGAACATATACAATGATAGAGGAATAAATGCCAATGATAAAAGCTGTATGCCCAAAAAAGCAGCCATGATGCTGAGAATCTGTTTTGTTCGCTGCGGAAACATTGTGTTTTGAAACATGAGTGCAATAAGAGGCGCAAACAGTAAAACAGGATAGAGTTTAAACCCAAAACCGAATGAGATACACACAGCCGACAGCGTATATTGTTTGCGTAACATGAATAAAACGGACAGAATGCATAACAATGCAATTATGCCATTGATTTGAGCATGTTTGGCATTTTGAGTTACCGGAGCTAATCCGGCGCATAATAGCAAGAACCATAGTTTGTATAAGCGCGAAAGATGGAATTGTGAATATACTTGCACAAGCATGAGCGTTATATAACCCACAGCCACACAACAAGCGGTGTTAAGTAAAGAGAAAAGTATATACGAAGCAGAAAAAGGCAGCAAAGATAATGGATAAAAGAGCAATAAAGAAAAAGGCGGATAATTAAAAGACCCGCCTTTTGCATCAGGGGCTGACATTTCATAGACAGAATTTTTGTCTGTGGAAAAATCTTGCGCAGCTTGGTAATAGACAGAATAATCGGTATATATTTCTTGTCCGCTAAGTATAGGAATATAATATTTTTGTGCGGTATAGAAAAAGCCATACACTATCGAAAAAATGGTGACAGCTATGGTGGTGAGTACAATAATTTGTTCGATTTTCGATTTTCGATTTTCGATTTTCGATTTTCGATTTTCGATTTTCGATTTTCGATTATGAGTTTATTAAACATTGTTTTCTTTTGAATATGGGAAAAGTATGTGTTATAACGATTGCACCACATCAATAACTCTTTGAGCATTATGTTTCCATGAATATGTGGAAACCGCATCATGTCGCGCATTTTTGCCGAGAAAATCACAGTGCTCCGGTGATTGTGCCAATCGGAGAATTGCATGAGCTAAATCCACGGGGTCACGTTGAGAAACGAGGACCCCATTGTTGCCGTCTTTGATAATATCGGCAATTTGCCCTACTGCCGATGCAATAATAGCTTTTCCCATACCCATATATTCAAATAATTTGGTGGGAGAGCCAAAAAACAGGGTTCCGTCAGTATTTTCTGTGTGCGGGCTTAATAAAATTCGACATAATGATAAATAAGAAGGCACAAGATGATGAGTCACGGTGCCGAGTAAAGTGACATGGTCTTGCATAGAGTTTTCTGCAATTATTTTCTCGACATTACCACGCAATTTTCCGTCCCCTATAAGCATAAAATGAATGTCGGGATTTTCGCGAACCGCATGAACCACAGAGTGGGCAAGAATTTCCACACCATGCCATTCACCAAAAGTACCGACAAAACCACAGAGGGTTTTTCCTTTCCAGCGCTGTTGTAATTCAGCCGACAAAGAAGCAAAAAACGCATCGCTGTCAATGTCATCGGTAAATACACGGACATCAACACCATTAGGGTTAACATGGATTTTTTCCGGAGGAAGATTAAACAGCCGCACTAAATCTTGTTTAAGAACTTCCGAGACAACCATAATTGCATCGGCAGCATGAAAATGAACATCCTCGCATCTGTGTAAGATGTCGTCAAAAAATAAATTTGCCCAGTTTTTTTTCCACCACCATTCACTATTGTTTGCCTCAAGAATAAAGGGAACGGAGTGTTTTTTAGCAATGTCAGATGGTGTATAGATAAACTCGCTATGGCGTTGATAGAGAAAATCCGGTTGAATTTCCCGAATTAATGACGGTAATTTTTTTTGCAAGGTGTTGTTGTATGCCAAGCATGGGATTTCAGGGAAGTTTTTGTATAAAAAGGGGTAAGGAATGTGGCGAAAATCATATTTCCCCGAAGGATAACATTGAGCGGAAGCAGTAAAGGTCATTTCATGCCCAAGTTCTTTCATGCCATCCAAGAAACCGCCGATATGGGAGAAAGACCCACCCGTATTAAGATGTCCGAAAAAATCGGTACGTAAAAAAATGCTTTTCATTACAGTCCTCCTTTTTTTCCGGTGAATGCTCTGAGGCGCAGCCGTACCCATGCTTGGGCAACAATGCCGCAAGAAGCCACGATCTCGGTTGCAAGAATGAATGACTCGACAAAGATAGTGTGCAGCGGTGTGTAAACGGAGCGTTCCCCTGTTTCATCGGCAAGGTAGCCGGATGTTTTTCCGGCAAGGAGCAACACGCCCTTGAAAATTTGATGATAGCGTTGTAAGGACAACTTCTTCATGCCAAAGATGACCGTGCGCGCCTGAGTGGATCGAATGAATGAGATCGTAGAGCGCAAAGACAATAACTGCTTTTCCGAAAAAGGAATAACAAGTGTGTCATGGGGTAATTTATGGGCAGCAATTATGCTTTTGCTGTCGCCTGAGATAAGAAAAAGAGTGGTGGACATGCGCATCAAAAATCAAGAAAACGATGAAAAAATCTGATGCAAAATAGGTAATAGGACTGAGCAAGCAATACATCTGTGCAATGAAAGGTCTATTCGCTACAGCCGTTTTGCGTAAATTTGCGTTACTATGCCATGCAAAAGGGCATAATTTCATGAGTTCAAAAGCAAATTCACTATGATTGAGAATTACGAAGCTATAATAGGATTAGAGGTACATGCTCAATTGCTGACGGCAACAAAAGCATTCTGTCGTTGTTCAACATCCTACAGCTTATCGCCGAATGCCCATACATGTCCGGTATGTCTTGGGCTTCCGGGAGCGCTGCCTGTGTTGAATCGTAACGTTGTGGACTATGCAATCAAAATGGGGCTTGCAACTCATTGCTCAATAAGAGAATATTCGGTGTTCTCGCGTAAAAACTATTTTTATGCGGATTTACCGAAAGGATACCAGATATCGCAATATGAAGATCCGATTTGTCATCATGGCTATATAGACATAGAAGTGGGCGAAGAAGGTGCGACCAAACGCATCGGGATTACCCGCATTCACATGGAAGAGGATTCCGGTAAATCAATCCACGATGTTGATATTGATACTCTGGTTGATTTAAATCGTAGTGGCGTTCCGCTCATAGAAATTGTGAGTGGACCTGATATGAGAACAGCGAGGGAAGCATATCAATATCTCAATCAAATCCGACAGATTGTTATGTATTTGGGGATTTGTGATGGTAACTTAGAAGAAGGTTCTTTACGCTGCGATGCGAATATCTCTGTGAGAAAAAAAGGTGTGTCCGAGTTTGGAACAAAGATAGAAATCAAAAATCTTAACTCATTTCGTAATGTAGAAAAAGCCATAGAATATGAGATTAAGCGACAAGTGGAAGCCATTGAACAGGGTGAAATATTAACCCAAGAAACGCGAATGTGGGATGCGGGGACACATCAAACGAAAAGTATGCGTTCTAAGGAATTTGCGCATGATTATCGTTATTTCCCAGAGCCGGATTTGGCGGGAGTGAGTGTGACGGATGCAATGATTGAGCATTTAGGTAATGCAATGCCGGAGTTGCCACTTGCTCGCAAGAAACGCTTTGTGAGTGAATATGGGTTGCCGTGGTATGATGCCGGCATACTTACCGAAACTCAAAACTTAGGGACCTACTTCGAAGAATGTTGTCAATCACTGACTCAGCAAACAAAAGATCGCTATAAATTGGTGAGTAATTGGATTATGACAGAAGTGTTGCGATATCTTTCCGACAAAGCGGTAGGCATCGAACAATTTCCTGTCACAGCATCACACATAGCCGAGCTTGTAGAACTTTTTGCGGCAGAGCTGATAAGCAGTAAGATTGCAAAGGATATATTTCCGGAAGTGATAGCCGGTGAATCGCCCAAAAGCGTTGTCGAGCGTAAGGGATTGCTGCAAATTTCCGATGAAAGTATTATACTTGCAGTTGTTGAGAAAATTCTTGCAGAGCAAACCGATAATGTAACAAAATATCAAGAAGGCAAAAAAAATCTGTTTGGACATTTTGTCAGTTCGACTTTGAAGGAGCTGGGAGGGAAAGCCAACCCAAGAATCGTGACGAAATTGTTGCAAGAACGGCTTCAAGAGGTAAAATAAACAAAGGTTTTAGACAGGCAGTAAGTTTTTGAAAAATAAAAAAATAACGAAAGGAGACATTATGCCGCCACTTCCAAAAACAGAATATATCTGGATGAATGGAGACTTTGTCGCATGGGACGATGCTCGAATCCATGTTCTCTCCCATGTTGTCCATTACGGATCAAGCTGGTTTGAGGGGATTCGTGCATACAATACACAAAAAGGCACGGCGATTTTTCGACTTCATGAACACATGAAGCGCTTGCACCTTTCGGCAAAAATTTATCACTCGCAATTGCCATACTCGGTTGAAGAACTGTGCGAAGCAACGGCAGAGCTTGTGCGTCGTAATAATTTGGATGATTGCTATTTACGCCCGGTGGCTTTTCGCGGCTATGGTGAGCTTGGCGTTTACCCCTTGAACTGCCCTATTGACGTTGTTATAGCGGGGTGGAAATGGGGTAAATATTTAGGGAAAGATGCCCTTGAGCAAGGAGTGGATGTTTGTGTATCGTCATGGCAGCGATTGTCAAATTCTTCTATGCCTCCTTTTTCAAAAGCCGGTGGCAATTATCTTAACTCACAACTTATACGCATCGAAGCATTACAGAATGGTTTTTCGGAAGGTATAGGTTTAGATCAACATGGCTGCGTAAGCGAAGGCAGTGGAGAAAATATCTTCTTTGTCCAGGACGGAACTATTTACACCCCGCCTTTGAGCGCTGCTATACTGCAAGGGATTACGCGATCGAGTGTGTTGACGATTGCTAAAAATCTTGGCTACCCTATCGTAGAAACAGCTTTGCCACGCACTATGCTTTATACTGCGGACGAAGTGTTTTTCAGTGGCACAGCCGTCGAAATCACGCCGGTAAGATCGGTGGATAGGATTGAAGTGGGTAATGGCAACCCGGGACCGGTGACCAAGGCAATTCAAGAGCGATTTTTCGATATTGTTACTCAAGGTAATGACCCATATCAGTGGCTTACATTTATCTAAAGAATTCAAACATAAAAACGTAAAATTGTATTACATTTTATAGATAAAACAATGGCATCAAAAAAAACACCGCATCAAGCACCTGCTGTGACAGCGAAGAAAAAAATACCGCAATCAGGAACAGTAACGCCGATAAAAAAAGAGCAGAACAAAAAAATTGTATCGAATACAACGCAAAATAAACAACTAACTGAAACTAAACAGACGGAAACAGTAAACGTTATGACTGAAAAAAAAGTAACCGGACAAGCTAAAAATAAATCTACGGAAAAAACGCAATCGGTAAAAGCAGAACAACCATACAGTGCTTTTGATTTAACAGGATTTTCGCATGAACAAATAATTGAATGGTACAGACTTATGCACTTAGGTCGTCGTTTGGACGAAAAAGCGGCATTATACTTAAAAATGGCAAAAGGATGGTCATATCATGCACCATTCGCAGGTCATGACGGGATACAGTTAGCAACCGGACAAATATTCCGCTCAGGCAAAGATTTTCTCTTCCCATATTATCGCGATATGATGACATGTTTATCTGCCGGACTTACTGTTGAAGAAATAATCCTCAATGGTTTAAGCAAAGACGGCGATGTTGCCGGCGGCGGCAGACATATGAGTAATCATTTTGCCAAGCCATCGGTTCGTATTCAAAATGGTTCATCGTGCACGGGAAATCACTGTTTACATGCTGCGGGTACTGCGCGTGCGGTAAAAAAATACAATGGTGATGAAATCGTGATTTATTCGGGTGGCGAATCGGCATGCTCTGAAGGGTATTTTTATGAAGCAATCAATGGTGCATCGCGCGAACAATTACCGGTGATATTTGTTATTCAAAATAATAAATTCGGAATCTCGGTACCTGTGGCAGAGCAAACAGCCAATACGAGAGTTTCCGATAACTTCATCGGTTTTAAGTATTTGAAAATAATTAACTGTGATGGACGCGATCCTTTCGATTCGTATCGTGCACTGACCGAAGCGCGTGATTATGTTCAATCAGGAGCCGGTCCGGCAATGGTACATGCTGACTGCGATCGTTTGTTGTCGCATTCTAATTCGGATAATCACGAGTTATATCGCACAAAAGAAGAAATTGAAGAAATGTGGATGCGTGATCCACTTGCAAGATTCCGTAAGGTCATACTTGACAACAATATTCTCACAGAGGAGCAGTTAATTGCTTTGGAAGAGGCAAATAAACAAGCAATTTTTGCTGCTGCTGATATTGTGGAACCAATGCCGGACCCTGCACCTGCTTCGTATATAGAGTACGTGTTACCTCCGGCATTAATTCCGTATAATGATACAACAGAAAGCAATTATATAAATGATCCGAATGCGCCACAACTTACATTGCGTGAGGCAATTAATGCTGCAATGGTCGAAGAATTTACTCGCAATCCAAACACCTATCTCTGGGGACAGGATGTTGCATCAGTAAAAAAACAAGGCATTTTTAATGTGCCGAAGGGAATGCTTGATTTATTTGGTAATGAACGCATTTTTAATGCGCCGATAGCGGAAGATTTTATTGTTGGTACAGCAAATGGCTTTAGCCGATACAGAGAAGATATTCGTGTTGTTGTAGAAGGAGCGGAATTCGCCGATTATTTCTGGCCCGCTATGGAACAACTAATAGAATGTAGCCATGATTATTGGAGAACAAAAGGGCAATTCTCACCGAATATTGTTATTCGATTAGCAAGTGGCGGCTATATACAAGGCGGATTATATCACTCTCAAAATCTTGATGCAATATTTGCTGCACTTCCGGGCATACGTGTTGTGTGCCCATCTTTTGCAGACGATGCGGTAGGGTTGATGCGCCACTCTTTGCGTGCAGGTGGAGTGACACTGTTTTTAGAGCCGAAGTTTCTTTACAATTATCGGCCCACATCGTCTTCGATGCCGGGTGAGAATTTTATGATTCCATTTGGAAAAGCAAAAATTCGTAAACAAGGCACTGATGTAACACTTGTCAGCTACGGAAACGCAATGCACTTATCTTTGATGGCCGCAGAAGAGATGGCAACACAGGGAGTGAGTGTTGAGGTCATAGATTTACGCTCACTGGCACCGTGGGATAGAGAGAGTGTTTTTGCATCGGTACGTAAAACGGGGCGAGCTGTCGTAGCGCATGAGCATTACTTAACCGGCGGTTTTGGCGGAGAAGTAGCATCAAGCATTATGGCGGAGTGTTTCTCTAGTTTAGACGCACCCGTGTTACGAGTTGCATCGAAGGATACGCCCGTTGGTTTTGCAAAATCACTTGAAGGAGCAATACTTCTACAGAAAAAAGACATAGTAGAAGCACTTCAGAACGTCATGAGATATTGACAAAACATCAAGAGAGCACTGTGAAAAATATCTGACACTGTGCAAAAGGTAGCACGTGCAAAAGCACATAAATCCGAAGTGTTGAGAATGATGTTTTTGAAAGAAGAGCAGCCATGAAATTGGTTGTTCGGTATCTTAGGGCTATATTTGCAACTCATTTTGCCTTAGTGGGCGAAGTGTGTTTGGATAGCTTTGTATTTAACTGATTGATAAAAAATAAATTACATAAACGAGATAACTGTTAAAAGATCTATGGCAGCAAATATTGATGCAAATGAAGAGGTTGAAGTAAGTGCGATTGATGGCACTTCCGAGAGAACCGTTGATGAAACATTTAAAAGAAATGTATTACTTGTCGGAGGCGGTGTGCTTATAGTCGTTTTGGCTATGGGGTTGTACTGGTTCATGAGCGGGAAACAAAAAGAGGCAGAAGCAGAAGCGTCGCTTGCCTTATCGAGGGTAAAAGTGTACTACGAGCGTGCAGAGTACGATAAAGCACTTCAAGGTGACAAAAGCGTAATGATGCGAGGTGAGCCGATAATTGGCTTGCAAGAAATCGTTGAAAACTATGGAGGTACGTCAGCCGGTAAGATGGCAGCTTTGATGTCCGGAGATATATTAACCGCACAAAAGAAATATGCTGAAGCAGAGAGAATGTATGAGGCAGCCCAAGGCAGTGATTCCAAAATCTTGGCTGCCGGAGCAAAAGCAGGAGTAGCTGCGTGCCGAGAAGCAGAGAAGAAATATTCGGAAGCAGCCCCATTATATGAAGAAGCGGCACTATACATGAAGGATGTCGGCGATGAAGCACGTTTCAGATACTTCGCTGCGATTAACTATGAAAAGGCCGGGAACAGCGAAAAAGCGAAAGAATTATACACACTCATAGCAAAAGAGAACAGAGATACAGAATTTAAGGATTTGTCAGTTGGAGCAATGGCTCGACTTGGCATGATTATTGAATGAGTAGGGTTGCTATAAGTGTCTTTATAGCTCAAAAAAACAAGAAAAAGATGATAAAAACAACAAATTTTTTTATTCAAAACGGAGGTTTTATGCAACGTTGGTTTCGTTTAGGCGCGGTTGCAGCACTTCTTTTCCTCACAACAATGGTAGGGAAAGCACAACCACCTCGCATCCAAGTGAGCGGGCGGGTTGGTCCAAATGATGTGATGATATTCCAACAAAGGAATGTTTATCAAATCAATGGTACGCTGACAATTGCGGGTACTCTAATTATAGAGCCGGGAACGGAAGTCGTATTTTTGGACAATGGTCGTATTATTGACTCGGTCGGTGGTCGTATTATAGCGGATGGTCGTTTGGCTGCTTCCTATAACAATACACAACCAAGTTCAATTGGTCTTTTACGCTATAATGATATGCGTTATTTTTTGAACGGTTCTGTCGTTAGTGAAGCTAGTTTCAATGAGCCGACAATTCAAGGTAATTTGTCATATCCTGCGAATTTTACGAATCCATCGGGATATGGAAAATACAATCATATTTTCAATGTCGTATTGGATACTGTTAACAAGCGTCTTGAAAACCTTACCAATCCGGCAGCATTACCCGGACCCGGTTCAGGTAAAGTCGTTATTTCCCCCATGCGTGCTATTATGTTCGCATCAGCTCGTCTTAACTCAGAAGATGATATCATTAAATTCCAACCTTGGCGTCGCTTGGGCGGTCAAAATGTGAATATTCCGGCTTCTTCACAAAGTCGTCGTATTTTATTCCGCGCTCAAAGAGTAAATGATTACTCAAGAGAATGGGGTCATATTATCGTGTTGCCGGGTGCTCGAGCTGCATTCTTCCGCGATTGCGACTTCCGTGATTTCAGAAAAGATACCACAGTTGACGACAAACCGATGTATTTTGTAAATCGTGCAGATACTGTTGGAAAAACACAAGCACAAAAAACAGCACTTTTTGCTGCGTACAATAGCTTGAACAAGCACATGCTGACACAAACAAACGGTTCCGGTGGTGCGATTACAACATTCGCTTCACGTTCTTGGATGGTTAATTGTACGTTCACAAATAACCTTGCACGTTATCGCGGCGGTGCTGTTCAAATGCTCCAAGCACCGGAAGGTGCGGGAGTTTATCCCGATACTACAGGATTACAAATTGGTTTTTATCCTTGGTTAGACAAAAACCCTGCATTGACTGAACCAGATGGTTCTCCAATTTTACAGCGTGTAATGCAACTTGACCAGTTAGATCGTACTGCTGCTGAGCCGGCAGTTTCTTTAAACAATGCAGCTCGCCAGTTGGCTGATGATGCTCGTTTAGCTGTGTTTGCAGGACGTATTCGCCAACTCAACTTCCAAAACAATCAAGTGCTTAACTCTGATGTTGATACTGTTCGTATAAATGGAAACCGGGTATTGACAGATGTTGATAAAGCCTCAAAACTCTATGATGAAAACTGGAAAAACACTGCTTTCGGTGGCGCTCTCTATATTTCAGGTCGTGAAATTGATGAAAATCGCAAAATCGAAATCGGTCTTGGTGTAAATGACTCGCTAAGAATAGCTGATGGTCCTAACGGCTTTGTTTCAATGCAAAGCAAAGACTTTATCATCTTCGAGAATAACCAAGCATTAACACGCCAACCATTACTTGCTGTTATTAATAGCAAAATCCGCAATAACCGCGGGTCAAAAGGTGGTGCATTGTACATTGGTGATTATACATCGGTGATTTTCAGCGGTACAGTACGTAACAATCGTACTTCTACACCATATCTCAATAATGATAACAGTGAATTTTTATCACTTGGAGGCGGTATCTATCATGATAACACTCTCGGTAGATTACAAGTTCGCGGACACATCAATAGTGTAACAGAATTTTCAGGTAATACTGCTGCTGCGGGTGGTGCTATTCACGTTAATGGTAACACAGATCCACGTCCATCACCAATTATCGGTGGTTCAGATGTAGCTAACCCACGTCTTCGTGATTATGGTCGCCGCATCGTATTCCAAAACAACTCTGCAAGTGCTCATGGTGGTGCTGTTTACACAAACAGAAACATGATGGTGCATGGTGCCGGTGGATTTATTAATGATTTACCGCTTGCTCAAGCGTATGGTCCCGGTTTTAGTGTGCGCTTCGAAAATAATCAAGCGAACTTCTCCGGTGGTGCATTGGCGATTCATCTTCCAAGTATCGAGCCGCCTGTGCCTGTTTCACAACGCGCAATTCGCTTAGTACGTGCAGAATTTATCAATAATAAAGTTGGTAATGTTCCAGCAAGTCTTGGTTTCGAAGGCGTGAAAAAAGTACGCGGCGGTGGAGCTGTTTACTCAATGAATGGTGATTTGAATCTTGTGAAAGGTGTTTTATTCGACATGAATACAGCACAAAACGGTAATGGTGGTGCTATTGCGATGATTCACCCGAGAACATCATCAAAACGCTTCTTTATTTCCGATGCTGATATGCCTGAAGTAATGAGCGATGGTGTTGTAAATAGCTATATTTCAACCGATTCATTATTCGATAATCGTAAAATTGCTGCAGTTCCTGCTGATGTGAGAATGTTAACACGCTTCTTCAATAACACAGCAGAAACAAAACCCGATGCCAGACTTATGGGTAGCGGTACAACACAAATGGCTCCGAACAATATTGACGTAAAACGTTTCCATCCGGGCTTCCGTCGCGATATGGCGGGCAATGGTATTCGTGAGAATGGCGTTGGTCTTGGTGGTGCGGTTTATGTGCTTGATTCGATTACACCGTTAAATAACTTCCGTATGGATACCGTATTCTTTAATCGTGTACGTATTCAAAACAATAATGCTTATACCGGTGCTGCGATTTACTCCGATAACTTTAACTTGAGACTTGCATTGACAAGAACGTTAGTTACAGGTAATCGTGCTACCTCGTCAATTGGTCGCGCACAAGATGTTGTGACAGGACCTAAAATCGGTAATGACAATCCTGCATCTTCAGATTTGGTCGGTACAGTATTCTATGGCGATGTAATTGGTCCTATTCCATGGACGAATTATCATATTGGTGCTAACTCAATCTTTGATAATGATGCTCGCTTCTTGATTCGTTTGCCAGATGCTCCAAATACAAAAGGAACATTATCCGGTGGTTATGGTACCGGTTACGGCGGAGTTGATACAATTCGCGGTAATTACTGGGGACGTACCGAAGCAAATGTCAATACGATTATTCAAACAACAATACCGGGAGTCGGTACAGTACAAGAAACATTCTTTATCATGGGTAATGGACAAACTCACATGAAGTTTATCCGCAACTCAGCACAAAGAACTGATGATACTCAACAAGGTCCGTTCGAACAAAACTTCAATGGAACGTATCCTTATACTCCGATTGCAATTGGTAAAATTCCGGATACATTGTTAATGGCAGGTAGAATCTATGATATCTTTGATAAAGGAACAGATATCAAAACTGCCGATTATTCACACAGAAGAATGGCTCCGGTTGAAGATTTTGCAGTAGGTATTCCTCCAAAATTGCGTTACTTTAGCGATCGCACTATGCCATCGTATCGTAAATATGTTCGTAGAACGACACGCAATCTTTTTGATGCCGATTCTTTGAACTATAGCACAAATACAGAAAACAATCTTTGGAGACAAATAGGCCGCTTGCAAACAGAATGGAAGATGGATCACAGAACCAATGAATATACACATCCGGTTGGATATCCTTTGTTCCTTGAATCAATGGCAGCCTATGAAGGTGAAAACAGCTTCACAAATAATGATGATCCTTTTGCATTGAATGAGTCAGTATTCTTTGTAATCAATGACTCTACAGGTGATTATATCCGTGTTAATATGCGCCAATTCACAGATCAGCCAATCCAAAACAATTTTGGTCAATATCCGCGCGAAATGTTCCGTGGAAGAGTTGATTTTGTTCTTGATGATCCGTCACGTAATGGTGTAACAGCTCGCCAAAGAAGAACTTATGAAGGTTTAATGAATTTTGGCGGTACTGAATCATTGATTCCAAGACTTGCTGATACTGCATTAAATGAAGATATCTCCGCAATGCCGGGTCGCCGTTGGGAATTAACAATGAACTCTGCTATGAGCAAACGCGGTTTGGTTTATGCTAATGGTGCAAGAGTTTCATATTCAAACAGACCGGGTATGCCGAGTACCTTAGCACAAGGTACAGATACTGTGGTTTCCTACTATGCAGGTGAACGCTGGGGTTCATTGCCGGTACGTCCTGGTGACTTCATCCGAGTAATTTCCAGAACAGTTCTTTGGAGATTAGGATTGGATACAGCTATTCAAAAAGGTATGGGCTTCAGAATTGCAGCTTCTACACCTCCGCCGGTATTCACAGGCAATAAAGTATCACTTCAAAATCCAAATGTAAGTGCTTCAATGAAGAGTGCATTTGCAAATAAAATCTGGTTATTTGAAGATGAAAAATACAACCGTGACACAAATGATGTTCGCAGACCGGGAAGAGATTCAATCTTCGTCATCACAGCAATTGACAGCAATAGATTCTATGACCCACGCTGGGCTATGGATGCAGATGAGACACGTGATCCGAACAATGATGAAATCTATAAAAAATACAATCAATTATGGTATGATTGGTATCCAATGTATGAAACACCGAATGGTGATTTAGTGCCTGATACTGACTCAGCTATGAAAATGACAGCACTTCGTCGTTGGATTCAAGCAGATACCGTATGGCCAAGGGATTATCTTGCACCGGATTATGATACAACATATAATCAAGCAATCGGTTTCATACGTTTGAAAGGTACTCCAAGTAATCCGTATGTAGTTCCGGGAGGCGAAATAATGCATGTTGCGGCAACCAATTATCCGCCAAACATTGCAAGCGTTGATGCATTGAAAAACATCAAATTAAGAACATTCCGCGGTGCAAATAATGATGAAGCGTTTATCGTAGATACTTTATCGAAATTTGTCTATCTGTATCCATCATACTTCCATGCACAGAAATATGATGCAGCACTGGCGGCAACAAATAATAATGCACGTTTCTTACAACAAGACACCTTAAACTTCGGTGTAAATAATAGTGCTAACTACCAGTTCCGTATTTTGGTTACAGACAGCTTGCCGGTGTTTAACGATATCACAAGAACAAGTGCTGAATGTGCTGAAGCAGGTGCAAGCCAAGATTTATTAGTTGCAAATGTGACAGATAAATTACGCTTCTATGTGGATTATAACTCCGATGATGAAACAGAAGACAGTATTGCGCAAAATACCGAAGCATGGGACTTCCGTTACGGTAAAACATCGTATGGTTTCTTATCGAAATCCTTGCGCGAAAATCCAAATGATACATCGTATGATGAAGTAAATCAAATACGTCCTATTTGGTTAAGCGACAGATATATGATGGAAGAGAAAAAAGGCCGCGATGGTGGATCAGATACAAATGCAACCGATGCATTTGCAAATGCTTTCACAACACGCGGTGTGATTAACATTGCAATTCCACGTCAAGAGGCGCTTCAATTATTGAAACCAAAAGATGCGGCAGATGCAGCTTTCGATGCTCTTAATTTAGACACATTGATGACTGTAGTAGTAAATGATGGCCACTCAGGTGTTAATTATTTGTCAAAACGAATTTTCGTAAACGTTTCGCCAACAATCACAACACAATCTTTGGCAAAAGCAAAAGAAGATCAGGATTACAATATCCGCCTTCTTGACTTTGATAAACGCATTGTTGTAAGTGATCCTAATCGTGGACAGCGTCATACATACAGATTGCTCTACCCGGGTGATCCTGAAGATTCAATTGCAAAAGATCCATGTTTTGCAGAAGCTGGAACTTTTGATGTTCGCAACTTGAAAAAAACTCCACGCTGGTTGAAAATTAATCCTGTTTCTGGTTTACTCTATGGTACGCCGGGTGTGAAAGATGCACCAAGAAAACCGGAATACAATAACCTTGATACAGTCACAGTTCTTGTAACTGACGAAGGTGGATTAACAGATGTTAAGTGGTTCTTATTGGAAGTTGATTCAACCAATCATAATCCAAAAATTACAACCTTGCCATCAATTAGATGTCTTGCTAATGGCGAAGGTTATGTTGATACATTACTTGCAATTGACAGAGATTTATTACGTGATCAACCTGTTCAAGGTCGTGAACGCTTAACTCTTGAAGTAGTATCGCCGACAGGTGTATTTGAGTTGGATCCATCAACAATCAATGGTCTTACAACAGATACAGTTAAATTCCAAATTAGAGCTATTGGCGGTGTACTCGACCTCAAACCAACAGATATCGTCAATGGTAAAGTACGTATTCGTATCAGAATAACAGATGGTGAATCAGAAGACTTTGTAGAATATTTACTTAATGTATCAGATCCTACAGACTTTACAGCAAGAGTTCGTGTACAAAATAACGACCTTTTAGGTGCATATCAAGATTTGTACTTTGGTACAGCTACAAATGCTACAACCGGTGAAAAAGCAGATCAGACAAACAGACTTGACAATCAATACTGTGAATATGAATTGCCGCCATTGCCACCGACTGATGTATTTGATGCACGTTGGACAGTATCTGAAACAAATGGTATTCTACGAAATATCTTCCCAAGAGCAGCAACAGGTGTAAATAGTGCAGAAGTTTATAAAGGTCGTTTCCAACCCGGAAACTTACAACAAGCTTCGGCAGCATATCCGGTAACAATTTCATGGAAAACAAATGAAATACCTGCAAGAACCGATCAAGTGAAAAACCCAAGCGGTGGTTCATGGTTCATTCGTGATCCTAATAACGGTCCATATTTTAGTTATAATATGAATACAGGTGTTGGTAATAAAATGCCGGGCAATATTATTCAATACACATTGAATGGTAATGATGCGACAATTATTATCACAGCAGATGTCATAAATGGTTTCATTATCTATTATGATTTCGTAAGTGAAGTAAATGAAACAGAAACCGGTGCAACAGCATTTGAAGTAAATGAAATTACACCGAATCCGGTTGATAATCAGACATCTATTGCATACACATTGCCAACAGTTGGTCAAACCAAAGTTGAAGTGTTCGATGCATTAGGAAAAGTGGTTGCGACATTATTTGATGGAATGGGTTCACAGGGTCCAAATACATTACAATGGAATGTTCAAAATGAGAATATTGCCAATGGTATTTACACCCTTAAACTCACACACAATGGTGTTATGATTACTAAAAATATCGCAGTAGTTCGTTAATTAAGCAACGTTTATTAGGGGAGAGAAATTAAGCCCTCTCCCCTTTTCACAACCAAAAAAAGAAAAAATAAATTATAGGAGAAGAAATGAAACGTAAATGCTTACTCATAGCGGCTGCTCTAGTATTTCTAGTGTCGAGTATGCCGTCTTTGTTTGCACAAAGAATCTATGACGAGTTCGATGCTCCGACAATAAACCCGAACAGGAATTATATTGATTATGGAGTAATACCAAATTCATTTGGTACTCGTTTTATCGGACCAATGATAATGTCAGACTGGGCATATCGTGAAATCCAAAGTGTGCCACCACAACATGTGATTTTTCCGGCACCAAGCAATCCTGAAGATGGTAGCTTTCAGTTACCGTTACCCTTCACGATCCAGTTTAACAATACAACATTCACAACAAATGATAACCTTTGGGTAAATGTGAATGGATTTGTTCAAGTTGGTGGTACAGAGCCATCAGGTAATCTAGGCAATAGTGGCGCATTATTTCAAAATGCTGCACCATTCAATATTATTGCACCTTATTGGGGTAATCATGAATATGTAAACACAGGGTCAACACAAACACAGGTTTCATGGGAACTTACGGGTGTTGCGCCGCGTCGTCGCATAACAATTCAATGGAAAAACTTGAAAGTAAACAAAAACTTTCCAAACAACAATAATGCCTTCGCAAACTTTCAAGTGATCTTGTATGAGCGTGAGTTTGTGACGGCAACAGTAACAAATCGCCAGCCGGATATTGAGTTCTCCTATGGACGTATGGGTAATGGCGGATCAGTTGATGCAGCAAGTTTGAATAATGTATCAGTCGGATTAAAAGGAACTAATGGGTCATTTTATAATGGCTTATCGTTCTTAAACACAACGACTGCAACAACGTCAACGAATCGTACAGGTTCAGTATGGCCACCATCAGTGCGTCCGGATGACAGAATTCGCATTGAAGCATTCCATGTAAGCAGTGCATTCCGCAGTAGTGACTTCAGATCAAAATATATCCAATCTACGGATAAAACAGACAGAGATGATGGATATGCAAATTTGAGAATAGCTGATTTGGCTTTTGATTATACTTTTTTAGGTGAGAAAAGAACAAATCTGTGGGTTAATGTCAATGGATTTATTACATTCCAAGATCCGGACTTGTATTCATCAATCTTAACAGAAAACCCAAATGGTTTGTTCGAAAACAGTGCATCATATCCGGAAGCAGTAGTTGCTCCATTCTGGGGTGATCACTACTTACGTTTGCCGAATGAGCAAGCTGTTCCGTCATCAAACGGTCGCTATGTTGCTTCTGAAATATCTTATGTTGTTGTTGGTTCATATCCAACAAGAAGATTGATTATTCAGTGGAAAAATCTCAATATCATGAATGAAGCATTACCTTCAAGTATTGGTAACTTCCAAGCGATTTTCTATGAAGGTTATGATAATCAGTTCCCAAGCAACTTTGCCGGCGGCATCGAATTCGCTTATGGCGATGTGTCAAATAATCCGAATACTCCGTTAAAAACGGTACAAGTCTATGATGCAACTGTTGGTCTAAAAGGTGGACGTGCATTTGGTATCGGTGGTCAGTTTACGGATTTTATCAATGGTCTTACATTCAATAATATTTCACAAGCATATACGAGCCAAGAAAAAACCATTTTGTGGAGACCGACAGGTGGCTCAAACAATGGTGAAGGTCGTCGTATATTCTTCCGTGCAATTCCTCGCTTGTATGTTGATGGTTGGGGAGATGGCGATGCAAATCTATCTCAAACAAGAAATCGTAAACACATCGGTACAAAACAACAAAGATTCGTCACTGCAGCTGATGCTCGTTTGATTTTGCGCTGGAGATTACAAGATCGTTCATTACCGGATAGCTTAAAAGAAGATAGTTTGAGACTCGGTAATTCATATCATGCTGATGTTAATCATGACGGACGCTATTATTACAGTTTCAGAACATTCGATAACCTTCGTGATACATCCTTCTGGAGAAGACCAATTGATGTTGATACATTCGGTGTAAGAACAAGAATGGATTCAATTGAAAGTATGTCAGGTATGCCGCCGGATGCAGGTCCGTTACGTTTGATCTATTATGAAGCAAATCAGCAAGATGCAGCACTCATTCTCTCGTATTTATCTGCAAGAGTTCCTTCATTACCTTGGATTTTCGATACAATTCCTAATCCTAAATTTAATGAAAACGCAGATGTAAAAGCTAATGACGTTTTTGTAAAAAATGTAAACAGAGTTTCTGTAGATGAATATGAAGTTACTCTAGGATTGAATGGTTTTACAAATTCAGCGACATCTTTAGAATTTTCAGTAAATGGAGATATTGTAGGACTACAATCACCGACTACTGTAAATAAAAATGATGAAGTTGATTATATTGCCGACAATTCTAATTCAAAAGTTATCGTAGCTACAAGTCATCACTTTAATGCAAATGATGACGTTCTCACATTCCGTGTGAAAACGCTCGAAAATACACTTGAATTGAATGGTGTAAGTTTTGATGTTCGCAAACGTGCTTCAAAAACTGTAGTATT
>JAYRWZ010000143.1:0-7554 GCA_041917875.1 Chloroflexota bacterium
GCAGAAAAATAAATTATGGATTTATTTTGAATCTTATCAAACTCTTTAAAGTACTTTTTGTAAATATCTGCCCTAAAAAGAAAAAAGTGATTCGTTAAATATGCTAAACCTATATTCAAAATACAGTAATAGTAAAGTGTATCTTTAACATTTATTTTTAGTTCTGTAACAAGGATCAAGAAAACAATTGAATAAACAATCGATGTCGACATGAACATCGCTCTAAATGAAAGCTCAACATTTATACCGCTATCAAGATCATACATTACTCTATGAAATCCCTCTCTTTTTTCTTTTGAATTTTTTCTCATGAATGGAATATGCTGTGATAAACGATGTATTGGCACCTCCATTAAATTACCAATTGCAAACTGAATTTGCCACGTTGAATAAAAAAAATAATTCCATATTCTTGTCATTTTTTTTGTTCCTCATTATTATTTTTAAAAAATTCTCTTGCCAATGCCTCCGCAGCTTCTTCACCTAACCATGAAAATACGACAACACCCACTACAGCACCGCTGATTGTTCCGAGTGGTCCTGCCATTTCCGTACCCAAAAGAGCTCCTCCGAAGCTACCAAGGTTACCACCCAATTCAGCTCCAAATGCTCCAGCCAATTCGGTGTAAAAATTTTCTCCAAAACTATCTCCATCTTTTTCGTAACCGCCATATATTTCCCATATATCCAGAACAGCTCCACCAATGACACTACTTCTTACTATAACCTTCATCAATCTTTTGTTAAATACGAGTTTAGTAATAGTATATTGATTACCATCCCAGCCATTATCATAATATTTAATTTTACCTGTAGATTTTAATGGCTTAGTACTTACTTTTAACCTACCACCTCTTTCCCCGAACTCTTTTGCTCCTGCAATATAATGACCAGAACCTGGTCCTACACCGTCTTGATCATCTGTATTATCTTCTTGTTTTAATGGTTTATCTTTATGAAGATCTTTTTGGACATTTTTTAACCAATCCGGAAAGTTAGGTTGTTGCTTAGGCTTTTCATCTAAACCAAGATCTTTAAACACATTAGGAACGGATAAATTCTTAGTTTCAACAACTTCTTTTGTTTGTTCGGCTGTTACCACAATTTCTTTTGTGCTAACTGCCCAATATAGATTGCCGTCAGAATTTTCCACGGACATAAAATGCCCGCCTTCATAATCAATGTGTTGCCCTGCTTCTGTAGGTTTTGCTACATTCGCATCTTTGTTTGGATCGTTTGTTGCCGCCAACCCCTGCGGATCGCTGAACAAAATAGGATTGCCTGCCATAGCCGAGTAGGGGCTTTCCCAAGGCTGAAACACAGGGTCACGAGTGAGCCATTGTGCCAAGCGCGGGTCATATAAACGATATTCGGTATTGAGCAAATTCCCTTCGCCGGGTTTGGGTTTTTAGTTGTCAAAGAACATGGGATTCACTTTTCAGTTTCAAAAGTAACAAAATTTTTAAAACATGCAATGTTTTTGAAATTCTATCCCGAAGGGATGACATAGTAATTGAATCACGAATAGAGTATGATATAATACGATTATAATGCGTAAACAAGTTTCTAGTTTTTGAGAGTTATGCTCTTCCATTGAATAAAAAAAACACAGCTCAACATAGTGCGTATGCTGAGCTGTAGTATTGTGCGGAAAACAAGAGAGTAAGAGTATAGCGATACTTTATCGTTCGATAAGTAATGGTTCCACGAGTGTTTCTTCACCCAAACGAAAATGCACTGTATAATATCCAGATGGTATATTGAGAGTGGAAATCTGTAGCGATGATTGAGTATTGGTTACTTCAACCCCGGGAATATGGAGCAATGTTCTGCCAATATTATCTATAATACGAAGATCACCAAATATTGGCTGATTGTTTGTTATATCAATATGTGTATTTATAGTGAGTGAAATGTGATTAGAAGCCGGGTTGGGATAAATCTTCATCGCATTCTCAACAATTTCATTATCAATCATTTCTTCATCGTTTTCTTTAAGAAATGAATAAATCGGCACATGCAAGCCGCCAGCTACGATTATTGATGCTATATATTCCGTTGTTGTCATTATACCTGCATTGCTTTGTGTAAATGGCGTACCTCGAATATTGAGAACAACATTTTTCACAACACCATTATTATACACATTCCATATTTCTTTTCTTGAAAAATTAATTTTGTATAAAGTCCGCAAGCGGTTTCCATTTGGCGTTGTTAGATTTATTTTGCCTGTCTGAGGTTCAAATTCCAACACACAATCTCTTGTCCTTCCACCGGGGTGAACCGTATAAATTTTATTACCAATCACTTTAAGTGTTTCTCGAAGCAAACGACCGTTCGGACGTACTTTCCATACTATCTCCGTGCGTGGATTTAACAATGCAACAAGTGTGGTTCGGCGTTCTGACGCTGAGATTTGATAGATATTCAAACCGCGTACTTCAACCATTGATGTTCCTGTGACAGCAAAGCGGGTGGGAGTGCTGCGTATATTGGTCGGTGTTGGTTCCTCATCAATAGGAATGACACCGGGAGTAATGGTAAAGTGTAATATTCCTGCATGCGAGGATTGAAATAAAGTCGAATTTGGTCTTGCATTTGTTGTGACAGTAATTTCAGTTAAATTGTTTGGAGTACGAATACAAGTGATGTAATAACTTGAAGCGATTTCTAAGCCGGCAATATAATGCTGCACCGTAGCTGTTGTCGGTAATAAGTATTTGAGCGTATCGAATCTATATGCCGAGTTGTCGCTTGCAAATAATACGGCACAACTTGTGTCTGATCTTTGAACGAATGCACCGTATAAATCAGAGATAAGGACTAATCCGCTCTCTCTGCACAATGAAGTAATGGTCTTTGGTTGTGCAGTGTCCGGTTGCGTATATGCAACATGAACAAAATAGTCTTTATTCTGTTGTTGGGTATTTTTCACACGAAGTAATCGCCCTTTTTTCTCAACAGATGTTTCTATCGGATATGCCGTTTGTACAAGAGCTTTTATTCCATTGTTAGCATAAGAGTACAGACGATTGTTTATTACGGAATTGGTATCATTAAAATTGATTCCATACCATTTTTTTCTTCCTTGTGTATTTTCTGCAATGTCATATGTGAAGATAGATTTCATACGTGGAATATACAGAAATTGTCTTTGAGATTTTATGACAGTATTATACCAAAAACGAGCCGTATAAATCGGAGTATGATCAGACCATATATACGAGTAGTTATTGGTAAACTCTCTTCGAATATTACCGGCATGTTCAGCATCGGCATAGCCATTGTACGGATAATGTTCGTCTGCATTCATACCTTCAAAGTGAATACAATTGTGCATTGAATCCGAACCTTCGATGCCCGACCGAGATTTTATATTATTATCAATAATCAGCCACCCTTTCTCATATATGGAAAAATGTCCCGGACCATCATGTGCATGATCTCCCCAACGCGCGCCTGCTCTGTACGAAACCCATTGCGCATTCGGTGACCAATCTGTTCGACGTATAAATTGTCCTGTGCCGGATGTGTCGGTATAAATGTGCTTTTCGTCAAACGCTGCATCCTGATGATAATCAAGTCCTTGAATGTCTTGGTTGGAAAATAAAAACGGTGACCAACGATATGCAGTTACGGCAAACGATGTGATGGGAATATTTTCATTAGACCAAAATCGCGCAAGTCTTCTTGTCGTTTCATCATTAGAATACGATGAAACTATATCGGCAACAAATCGATGGTAATCCCATAATTTCCCCGAGGATTCTCTTGCCCAATCACCTTCGGCGAGCATTGCCTTTTTCTCAGGTAATGTTGCGTGTATGAGAAAATTGATAGCATCCTCATCATAGGTCGTTTCTGCAAATTTATCGGTATGATAATATGAAGCAGATTTAATAATGGCTAAAGTTCTGAAAAAACTATAGGCATATCCCGCTCCGTACGACCAACCTTCATTAGCATCACCTCCTTTTAATCTTGTATTGGAATAATTCATAAATAAAGGTAAATTATTCTCGCATATAGTAAGCAAACGATTACCATTAACAGTATCTTCAGAATAAATTGCATAGGCAACACTTGTAATTCCCGCTAAGTGACCTATACAATAATTATTTCCTTCATCAAAGTAAATTGACCCGAACCGTCCATAGGTAATGGGATTGTACAATATTGAATCAGCCCATTTGACAAGCCGGGTTCTTACCGCAATACGAAAATCGTTAGGCATATAATTATAAAGCCAGTCGTATGCGACAGCCATTTCTACCATCACACTGCGCGAATCATATCCTACGTCTCGACGCATTGAATTATCTGTGGTTCGTCGTTCAAAATATTTGCGGAATATAGCTACAGCGGTATCTCTGTGTGCTGTATTGCCCGTCGCATAGTATGACATTGCTAATGCAAAAATATAATGCTGACCTTCATAAAAGTTTGGAGCTGCCAATACATGTGACTGATAGCTCGTTGCCGTTGTTATTCGTCCTTGCAATTGTTGCCATTCCAGAGTGTTTTGCTGCCGTCGGTTTTGTAAGTTACTTATTACTTCGTCCGTTATAAATATTCGAGGATGTGTGGGGACTACGCGCTGATTCTGTGCGTGAACAGTTGCGATGCACACAACCATAAGAGATGCTATGACCGTAAATGCTAATTTTCTCATAATGTTCTGTAAATGTTTGAATAAATATTGTTTATTGAGTAGTAAATCTATGTGTACGTAAGATGGTTCGATGCGTATATTTTCACAGTCTGTACCTCATCGAAAGTAGGAAATGTACACACTACCATCGCATATCTCCATAGATAATTATCTGTCATAACAACTTTAGGGCTTTGCCATAAAGTAAGTCACGTGCCGTAGTATAAAAAGCAGTTATGTTCGCATAAGCTCTCCTGTAAGAAAGTTCAACAATGAGATAATGTCAAACTTACAAAACAGAAACAAGTCTATGGGTACTGAAAGATTACCTATCACAGGTGACAGACATCATGCCGCTCACGTATGGAAAACACGAAGTAAGCGATACGATGATGGTGTTTTAAGTTGTTTTTTATTAAAGAGTTACGGTTTGTCCGCCGTTTTGGCGCTTAGAATTGGTTAAAGAATGTATAGAGATTTACATTGGCATCAAGTCCTAATTTCTTGCGGATATTGTAACGATGTGAGTCCACTGTACGCCGAGAAATACACAAGATGTCGGCGATATTATCGCTTGTTAGCTGCGATTTTATCAAGGTGCAGACCTTCACTTCAGAACTGCTCAATGCGGGATATTGTTTGGTTAATGAAGTTATAAATGTGGGGTATGTCATGAGAAAATGTTTTTGATACATATCCCATTCAATTTTTGAGCTTTGTTGTAAATAGGTGTGAACGGTGGATTGAAGGAAGTCAGTGTCTATATTGTGTGGCTTCCATTGATGTAAATTCTTATCAATACTCTCCAATAGTTTATTGGTGTGAATTATTTGTAATGAGAGTGTTTGAAGTTCAACATTTTTTGTGTGGAACTCTTGTTCTAATTTGTTATATGATTCCTGTAATGATCTGTATTGATTGGTTTCGCTGATCATTGACGCGTGAATCAAAGCAGTTTTGTATAATTGTTCATCACCGGATGATTCAAGTCCTTTTTTCAAATCGTCAATTATTCTGTATAATTCCAACTCAGTAGAATTATCATGTTCTAATTTTGCAATTTCCAAGAGGATACTGTTGGTTTCGATAGCATACTTTATCATGCCGCTTTTGTTGGTCATTTCTAAAGCTCTGTGTGCATAGGTTTTCGCTTTTTCTATTTCCTGTAATCGAATCAGGGTTCTGGCATTTTCATTGAGTAAGGAGATATACGTAGATGGATCTCCGGGAGTTGATAAATGCTCTAAGGCAGAATTCATGAGACTATTTGCATTCTCAAAGTTGTGTTTACATAGCTCAATTTTAGAAAATGTTGAGAAAAAAGTACCACGAATACGCGGAAAATCGGACAAATCAGTAGATTGTAAAAAATGCCGTAAAAATTCTTCGGCTTCTTCATATCTGGTCTCTAAGATATACACTTGAGCTTTCATAATAGCCCAATAGGTCATATTTCTTACTGTAAACGTGTGGCGCTCAGTGATGGCATTAAGCAAGTCGAAATATTGTCGTAATTGCATTATGTCGGATTTATCGAGAAGTATTAAGCATATATTGTAGTATAAATTGAAGGCAGTATTTCTTAGAAACACATCATCGTTCATAGTGCTATTCAGAAATTGCAGGTGTTGGACACCCTCAAAGTAGCACTGCAAAGCATAACCCTGATAGCCCAATACATCTAAATATGTGCCAAGGTTTATCAAAGTGTTTATATAGCTTGCCCCTTTATCGGTATGAATATGGGCTAAGTCAATTGCCAGTGCTTTTCGTATATTGCCTGTCTTAAAATAATATCTCCCAAAACGACTTGCAATTCGTGCTGAAAATTCTTCATAATGATATTGTTCTGCAACTTCAAAGGCAATTAATGAATATGAATAGCTCATTTCGATATTGTCAAGGAATGCAAAAACATCTGACAGTAAAATACATATCTGGGTAAAATTTTTAAATAATTTGTTGTCATACGCTATATGGTATGCAGACAGAAGTGCTTTCTGCGCTTTATATAATTCATCACTGCGCAGATAGACAGCTCCGGATAGAACCAAACTGTCTAAATATATATTCTCATAATAGTAATCACTGCTCAACCCTAAAGCAATTTCCACATATTGTTGTGCTATGTCTATAGTGCCGACCCTGTAAGCTTTGTAAGCGATATCATAAGCTCGCCGCGCACGTATTTTGTATGATTTTGCTTTTTTAAATTTTTCAACTAACTGATCTATGGATAATTCCGATACTTTTTGTAACATAATTATACTCCGCTGTTCAGATGGTTTTTCATTGACCTAATTGTCTGATATGTTGAAATAGAGATAATTTTTAGCGAATGTGAAAACCTTGGGAATTCTGTATTGGCAGAATTTGCCAGTTCAATAGGTTTTTTATTTTGATAAATATGTCATAGTTACTCAAACAAAGTAGTTGTCATTGTCAGAATACGTTTACATAATTAAAAATCACTTTAATCCAATCATAATCTTCACCTTCCCTTCATCAAAAACACCGTTCTGGAATAGGGAGAATAATGAATTTCAATTGTTTGCTCTTCTGCCAGGTCATTATGAATAGGGTAAGAAACACGGAATGTCTTGTCGTCTTTGAGTGTGATATATGCTTTTCTATGCTCTGTCTTTCCGTTTCGGTTGATCGGCTTGTATCGTTGTATTGTCCGTATTACCGAAAACATAATGATTTTTTTGTTATTGACAAGATCAGCAATGATATAAAAAGTTGGCAGGGCACACAGCATAAAGAAAAGTCCGACTAAGCTCCACTGTATATGTGAACTGTGTGCTTTCATAATTTCCTGAAATGGTAGAGCAACCAAGAGAAAATTCATAGCAAAAGTCAAGAGTATTTTTAAGAATAATGAGATAAAAAGAGCAAGTGAA
>JAYRWZ010000144.1:0-6229 GCA_041917875.1 Chloroflexota bacterium
AACAGCAACAGAATAATTCTGTTTCAAAAGAAATAAACCGAACGATTCTATGAAAGAACTTTTCCCTACACCCGGGGGACCGGTTATTCCAATTCTCTTTGACCATTTTCGCCTTTTCAAGCTGGCTAAACCGCTGATTAACTCAGCGGACATTTGTCTGTGGTTTATATTGGTGCTCTCAACAAGCGTAATTGCCCTTGATAAACAACGCCGATTTTTTCTGATAATACCTTCAACTAATTGCTCTGGATTCATTTTCACAAAGTTTAACATAATGAAAAGTAACTATAAGTACAAAACTACGTCTGATTCACGATACAATAACAGTTTCTAAATTTATAGGGGTAGTATGAAGACATTTCTCCTTGCATTTGCCATAGTTCTTGGCATCGTCACAACAGCCAAAGCTGATTATCCGACATTGAGTGTTAGTCAGTTTGCAAAAATCACCGATGATTCTTTAAAAGTAGAATCATTACGAAGTCCTTATGAAAACGACACAATTACACTTGTCGGTATGGTCGCCGTCCCACCTTGTGTGGATGCCGCAAAGGATGATTTTAGACCACTTTTAGCCGGACTTAACGGTACGTATGTTTGTGTTCTTCGTGATACTAATCAGTCATTAACAACCTTTGCGGGGGTGTCTATCCTACAATCAGATACAAATGACAAAGAAACAAATTTTCATACCCTCAAAATTGGTGATATTGTAAAAATCACTGTCGTTGTCGTGCCAATTAATGGTGGCGGAGGCGGAGGTAATAATTTCCCATCAAGATACAGAACGCCGGCTTGTATGGTTCTTCCAGGCGCAGAGTCGGCATTAACTGTGTTGTCAAATCAAGCGTTGTCGTTCAACTATCCGAAAGTAACTCCATCGCAATTCTATCAAAATACACAATTCGGACAACAATATATGATATCACAAGGTGCGCCATATTTACGTATGCCTGTCACATTGGAAAATCTTACTGTGTTCCGTAATGGTGGTGACGTTTTGTTATGGGATGAAAACACATCAACATTTATATCTATGGCTGACTTGTCCGGATATTTTACAGAAAAACCTCACCGTTTTCTTGATTCCGAATATGCAGTGTTTACTAATGGTCAGAGAATCAAAAAAATTCGAGGATATATCTTACCGTCATTTGCATTTAATCAATTACAACTTTTTTCAATAGTTCCTATATTTCCATCTGATGTGGAAGCGGGTCCGATACCACCTGAAATATTAGGACTAAGCCGTAGTTTTGACAGATTGTTTCCTTCCTCTGAATCTTCTGTTAGTTTAAGCGCAGTAATTAACACTACGAGCAATCCACTCAATACGGATAGTCTTTTAGTGTATTATAGTAAGAATAATGAACCGTTTGTCTCAACAAAATTGAATACTGACGGTGCCGGCTATACCGCTGAAATTCCTGCAATGCCCGATAACACGCTTGTCAGATATTACGCTGTTGCAATTGATAAAAAGGGAGTTTCCTCACGATTCCCGCTTTCCGGTACATTACATTATCAGGTTAAAGATGGTATAGCAGCTATTGCTGATATTCTAAATCCTTCGCAAGTACCAAACAGTCAAATGGCACGAAATAATTATGGAGTTTCCGTTGAGGGAGTTGTGACAACAGATACTAATGATATTCGCTTTGGTGTTATTGGACGATATATAACAATCCAAGATTCCAAAAATCCTTATTCTGCACTTCAAGTCACTGCATTTAATCCTTTACATCCGATATATGAGTTTAAGCGTGGCGACAAAGTAAAAATCAGCGGAAAATTTTCAAATACTAATAATGGATGGTCAATAACTTCGCCGTCCGAATATGAATTGCTTACACAAGGCAATCAAACAGAACCGATAATTCTTCATGCCGATTCGTTAGGAAAAGCTAATGCATGGAACTCATCATTGGAACAATGGCGGGGTATGCTTGTCGAAGTCAGAGATCTGATAATATTAGATACAAACGCTAAGAACGGTCGTAATAATGGTGCATTTGCCGTTGCATCGACATTGAATCCATTACGTCAGAATGCTTTTAATATAGAAACTAATGTTGGTATGATAAAATATACGACTTTTGATACTTTACGACAAGTTCTCAAACGTGAAAAACCGATTATAGGATACAAAATTTCTTGGGTGAGAGGTATTCTTGCCAGCAATAATCAGACATATTCCATTGTTCCGCGAACAAATGATGATTTTGGAACAGTTGCTACAATTTTTAACGATGACGTGCCCAACGTGAATGTACACCCAAATCCAACAAGTACATCAGTGACTTTACCGTTTGAAATTACAAGAAACAGTACGGTCGTGATTGTAAATTCAATAGGGAAAATTGTTGATACAAGACTTATTGATGACTCACAGATAGTTGTTAACACACTACCTGTTGGTCAATATTTCGCATATATTGTTACAGCAAACGGGGAATATAAATTCAGCTTTAATGTGATGAAGTAAGCTTCATCAATAATACTGATTTTACAGGGCATATCTTTGTTGATATGTCCTTTTTTTTTATCGTAGTGTTTGACGAGAATAACTGCGACCTTTCCATTGTATGCCGCGTTTTGAATATGTCCACCGTAAAGAGTTTAATCCTATTCCAATAGAAAAAAATGCAGTAAGAACATGAAGTAATGCAGCCGAAAACGATAACTTAAACCGAATTGACATTGTTAAGCGAATAATGATTGGTATCGCGATATTTATAAACCCTATATTCAAAAGAGCAAGCGGAGTTTGATCATAGAATATCGTATGAGTTATCATTATAAAATAGGGGAGTATGTAGAGTACAAACAAATGAAATAAAAACAAGCTAAATAGCGGTAAATCGAATCCAAAGCCTGCAAATAGATTCTTTGAAAAACCATTAAATGTTTCACTAAAGGAGGTGTACATACGACAAAAAACCATGTCGGTCCCATCAACCAATGCCATGCGAAGACCGTGCTTTTTTACTTCTTTTGCCAAAAATACATCTTCTACAATATTGTTTTTTACGACTTCATGCCCACCAATTTTAGTATAACCTCTTCGTGAAAAGAACATAAATTGTCCATTTGCGGCAGAAACGGATGCTTTTCGTGATTTAGTGATAATGTCATTGGGTAAGTATGCAAAATATAGAAAATGAATCATCGGAATAATTATTTTTTCACCCCATGAGACCATTTCTTCATAGGGTATGAGTGTGATAAAATCAAGTTTTTGTTGCAAAAACAAACTCATGGCTGCTCTAAGCATCTGTGGATTATGAATCGTATCTGCATCGGTAAATAGAAGATACTCACCCTTAGCTTCTAAAGATAATGTATGACAAGCATAGTTTTTACCAACCCACCCGTCAGGAAGCTCTTTCCCTTCGATAATGCGCAAATGAGGATGTTGTTGAGCCATTGTGCGCAGAATATCTCCTGTGTTATCCGTTGATTTGTCATTGAGCACTATGACTTCAAAGTTATCATACTCTTGATTGACTAAGGAATCAATACATGCATGGATGAGTCGCTCTTCATTACGTGCAGGCACAAGTATAGAAATGGACGGCGATGTCGCTAAACCGTGAGAAGATAAAAGTTGTGAGAAAGTCAGTTTACTTTGCTTGAACAACATTGAAAATCTGAAGATGTTTCTCATCGCGATAACAAAAAGAATCACCAAAACGGTAAAAATTGTATACGTTATATAGGTTGTTATGACTAAAATTTCCATGAATGTAGCTACAAATAAGAGAAATGAAGTAATTTTGTTGTGAATTTCCATTAAAAAAGTTACAATTTGTTTTCATAACGGTCTAAAGATGATGAATATTGCATTTGGTTCTGAGCATGATGCTGCGCATGATATAGGAGAGTGTGGTTATGAATGGTGGTACTATGATTGCGTTTCCGTAGATTCGGACTATGCTGTTGTTCTTATATTTTTTAGAGATATTCCAATGTTGCCGGAGTGTATTAGCGAGAGAGTTACATCGATGCAACAACGTCATAATAATTTTGATGGTTTGAGCATAAATGTTTATCATAAAAAAAAGAAAATTGCGCAGAAATTGATTTGGAGTTCAAAGCACCGCGTTTATTTTGATGAAGAAAGTAAGACGGTTAGTTTTATTTGTAATGCAGTAAGACATCAGGACAACTCTTTTTCTATAAACATTGATATTGATAAAGGCAATGATACACGCCGAATAGTTTTTTATGCAACTCTCTTAGAAAAAAACAGTTATGAAAAGATAAGGGAAAATGTTGATTACGCTTCTCATACATGGTTTGCAATAGCTCCTGTATTGTTCGGTGAGTGCCAATTAGAAATTTGGGATGGTGGAACAAGAAAAATCCATGCTGCATTTTCTGCTCACGCATATCACGATCACAATGTAGGTGTATTACCTGTTTTTCGTGAGTTTCACTCATGGTATTGGGGTAAAGTTGTATGTGATTATTGTACATTCGTGTATTATTATGTTCCGGCAAAAACTGAGCAAAAAGTATTACAATGGGCTTGTATATTCGAAAATAAAGCAGATACCTTTATTGTTTTACGTGACGTTGTCGTTCAAGAGCAAACTATGTCACTGACATACACAGGTTTACGTTATTGTCAAAAGCTAATAATTACAGGATTTACAAATTCCAATGATGCCGTCGAATTAACGGTTTTACAAAACTGTACTTTGGAAAACGGGCCTTTTTATATACGTTTTGCTTCTATTGCGACATTAAAAATTAATTCAACAATTTTTACGGACACTCACGCTATAGGTGAATTTTTTCATGCAAAGCGTTTAACCTCTAAAATTGTGCAGATGTTTATTTCACTTCCGTGGACAGAGGTGTAGTTATCATAGAATTCCTGAAAGTGTTCCGAATAAGTTTTTCGCATAAATCAGACTCTATACGTTTTGGGGTGCAATACTTATCGAACGGATAATCTATGTTTTTCTTGAAAAGAGATTTTAGAAAATTGTGTTTTGACCGCAATGGTAGTGATTCCTTTGAAACAGCGTATATGCATATATGTTCACATTCCATATTAACGCAGACATCAATAAGTTGTGATAATACGCTCGTCTCAATTGGCTGAAAAAATACATTTTTATCTCTAATCATATAATCTTGTTGATTATGTTTTTCATTGTTTTTCAACAAATATGAATATCCTATAACTTTTGTATTATCATAAAGATAGCATACTTGTAAAAGTTCTGTTACTCTGTGTTTTACAGGTAAAAAACAATTTCCTATTGGGATAATAACAATGCATTGTATATACTCTGATT
This sequence comes from Chloroflexota bacterium, assembly GCA_041917875.1. Taxonomy (GTDB): domain Bacteria; phylum Bacteroidota; class Ignavibacteria; order Kapaibacteriales; family UBA961; genus UBA2353. The sequence goes on from JAYRWZ010000144.1 coordinate 5,310, forward strand.
TTTCTTCTAAGAGAGTGCAAAGATTTTCATACAAGAAATCACTTATTTCTTTATCGGAAATATGAACAATAAAACAAAAGTCATCAGAAAACATTTCCGAAAAGGAGAGTGATTTTTGCGTCATATCAATCACTTTATGAATGTGGGAAGTGTACCCGATTTGTGCAATGAAGGATTGACAGTTATGTAAATCATCGGTGAGCCAAAGCATTTTTTTCATTGTTTACCTTTTAATAAAAACGAAATAGTTGCTTGAATCCAAGATTTATCGGAATGTTCAATCATAGAGAGTACCTTATCAATATTCCCCGCAAATTGTTCTATGTTTTCAATCATTTCTACAAAATGATTCTGATGGTTAGCTGACAAAACAGAGTCATTTTTCAGTTCATTCAGTATGTGAAGCATTGGCTCCAATTCGCGCTTCCTTCTTTCACGAACAATCACCCTAAAGACCTTACTGATGTCCTTTTCTGCCGTAAAATACTCTTTTCGTTCTCCGGATTTGATATGACGATAGACTAAACTCCAGTCTATCAATGCGCGTATATTTGTGTTTGCATTTCCTCTGGATATAGACAATCGTTCCATGATCTCTTCCGTACTTAGCGGGGCTTCGTTGATGAGCAATAGGGCATGTATCTGCGCCATTGTGCGGTTCACTCCCCATGAAGTGCCGATCGCGCCCCACAACTCTTGAAATTTTTGTTCAGCTTGACTTGTTTCCATAATACAAATATACGCAAAATTCACAACTTTCAAAAAATATTGAAAGTTGTGAATGTAAGATCAATTTTGTTCCAAAATTTATTGAACTATTGGTCGTTCATGTCGGACATGGTAATTTTGCACATTATTCTCATAAAAGCGACATTATGCAATTGACAATGTTCAAATCAAAAATTCATCGCGCAACGGTC
>JAYRWZ010000145.1:0-9470 GCA_041917875.1 Chloroflexota bacterium
ATTTCATGCTCCACACAATGACCCATAACCATTTGTCCTATTTTTACCGAAAATCCTCGTCGGCGCAAAATTTCTCCGACAAATATTTCAAAAGGATAGCCGGAAGGTCCCAAATCCATAATTGCTTTTTTCAAGTGATATTTAGCAGCAGATGGACGAGATTTCTTTTTCAATAATCGAAAAGCATAGCGAAAAATCTTTTTTGTAGAAATACCCTCATATAATAAAGGTGTTAATTCTTGGAGCACATGTTGTATCTGTTCTGCATCAGCCCCCGAACGACGCAATGAATCGCATAATTTTTCTTCGGAAAATACGGCGGACTCACCCGATGCTTTGGTTACTGCTAAAGTAGATGTTCTCACAAAAAATATACTCTCCTTTCTCGCTTAAAGAAAAAGCCATTGCCATGTATTGGCAATGACTTTATAGTATTATTCCCATTCAATAGTTGCGGGTGGCTTTGACGAAATATCATACGTCACACGATTGATACCTCTCACCTCATTGATTATTCGGCTTGACATTTTCGCAAGAACATCGTAGGGCATCGGATACCAATCGGCGGTCATGCCATCGGTGCTTGTGACTGCACGCAATGCACACACATATTCATACGTGCGTTCATCGCCCATAACACCGACACTTTGCACGGGTAATAATACCGCAAATGCCTGCCAGATTTCATTATATAAACCCGCTTTGCGTATTTCGTCCAGATACACATCATCAACACGCCGCAAAATAGAAAGCCGGTCATCGCTTACATCACCCAAAACACGAATGGCAAGACCCGGTCCCGGGAAGGGATGGCGATCAACAAACCACTCGGGTACGCCGAGTGCTCGCCCCACATTGCGAACTTCATCTTTAAATAATTCGCGAAAGGGTTCAAGTAATCGAAGATTCATTTTTTCCGGCAAACCACCAACATTATGATGGGATTTTATGGTAACGGACGGACCTTTTACCGACACAGATTCAATAACATCGGGATATAATGTGCCTTGAGCTAAAAATGCTGCATCGCCGAATTTTTTTGCTTCAATTTCAAAAACATCAATAAAAGTCTTTCCTATAATTTTCCTTTTTTGCTCCGGGTCGGTAATACCTGCAAGCCGTCCGAGAAAAAGTGCCGATGCGTCCACAACATCAATAGTCATGGAAAAATGCTCACGAAACAGTTTTTCTATGGTTGCACTTTCGTCTGTTCTCATAAGACCGGAGTCCACATGAATACAATGTAATTGCTTGCCGATGGCTTTGTGCAATAATACTGCTGCCACGGTCGAGTCCACGCCTCCGGATAATGCGCATATAACGCCGTTATGACCGACTTTTTCTTTAATTTCTTTCAATTTTGCATCAATAAAATGTTCTGCGTCCCAATCGCCGATACAACCGCATATATTTTTTACAAAATTGGAAAGCATGATTTTTCCATCAGCGGTATGATGAACCTCAGGGTGGAATTGCACCCCCCATGCTTTTTTGTCCTTATGAGCAATTGCACAAATTGGAGCATTATCCGTATGGGCAATAATTTCAAATCCATCAGGAATTTTAGTTAATGAGTCGCCGTGACTCATCCATACTAATGAATGTTCGCCTATGCCTTCAAACACTTTATTTGCCGTATTGATACGCAATTCTGCGCGACCAAACTCCCTTTTGGCTGATTTATTAACTTCACCACCATTTTGAAATGCCATTAATTGCAAACCGTAGCATATACCAAGTATAGGAATATCGTGCTTATGGGCAAATTCAACAACATTAAACGAAGGAAGTGGTGCGCCCTCGCTGTAAACGCTTGCAGGACCGCCGGACAGAATTATTCCTTTGGGGTGAAACGAATGCAGCTTTTCTTCGGTAATAGTAAACGGATGTATTTCACAATAGACCCCACATTCACGCACGCGCCGCGCTATGAGCTGTGTTACCTGTGAGCCGAAATCCAAAATAATGATAGTATCCATTGATCCGGGAAATATATGAGTAATAAATTATTTCTTTTTAGATTTTTTATTGGAAGGAGATTTTATGTCAACTCCTTGTATCGGCTTGCTTATCAATAATCTTTGTTTTTTAAAAATAGCAATCCATTTTTGGATTTCTTCATTTTTGAGTGAAGGTCTTGCTATATTCCAAATCATCGTATAAATGGCATTATGCGATTTAATGACACAATAGATTTGTGATTGAGGCACAATTTTATCGGTGGAATCGGGATTGGACACAGTAAAAAACAGTCGTGGAAATTCAGATGAATTATCTCTTTCAATAACTTTTTTTGTAGCATTTTTTGAGTCATTCATCACTTGATTAGCCATAAAATTCATAATAGTATCCAAGGGTACAATTCCCCTGACATTTTTTTGGACAATCATAGAAATGGCTTCTTGCGCAGCGTCGGGCGAATTGCCTTCACGCACATAACGCAGTTGCAGCATTTCTTTAGTGTCTGATTTGTAGGATTCTACCCATGCGGCTCCGCCATCGGTAAAATTACGTTCAAGTTCTTCCGGCAACGGTGTGCCGTCAGGTGCTAATCCCAAGCAATAATCATTGTATAAGGCAACAGCGTCCGGTTCTTTTTTTTCTTTACCTGTCAGAAAGTCGGCACATGCTTTGGCGACATTGCCCATACGGAAGTATATCTGCCCGCGCAACGAATACACACCCATATATTGAGGATTGACCTGCACAAGTTTTTCGGCATCGGCGAGTGCTTTGTCGGTTTCATCATTCATCGCATAGAGATTTGCTCTCATATATAATGCTTGATCATATTTCGGTTTTAGAACCAAGGTACGCTGCACATCTGCCATAGTCTTATCAAATTCTTTTTTGCCATAATAGATATTAGCACGATTAAAACGCGCAATAGCCGAGGTGTCGGCTAAGCGTATGGCTTTGCCATAATAAAGTTCGGCACTGTCGAGCTGACCATTTTTGTGATGACCGAAGGCAATGGAAAGATAACCATCAACCGATTGCTGCGCAGTGGCAGTTAAGCAAATACTTACCAATAAGATAACAACGGTTTTTACCATAAAAATTTAAGGTGAGTGAATAAAAAAATTTTACAAAGATACGAAGGAAGAAACGGAGAAATAGATGAAAATTTGAATATATTGAAATATGTTCATATATTTGTGCGTCAATTTGATACATAATCACAGAAAGAACAGAGATGACAACAGCCACAGTTCCATTGATACGAGAGGCACAACGCTTGGAAAAGGCAGCCGAGATACTTAAAACCATTGCACATCCGGTGCGCTTGGAAGTATTGAATATGTTAGAAACGTACAGAGAGCTTTCGGTTTCCGACATTCAGGAAAAACTTTCCGTCGTCATTGAGCAATCCATGCTCTCGCATCATTTAATCAAAATGAAGGACAAAGGCGTACTCACTTCACAGAAAAACGGTGTGAGTGTGGTCTATAGATTGGCTGAGCCGAATATCACGAAGATATTTGTGTGTATGGAAAGTTGCAGCATTTTTTAATCATGAGAAAAAAGTGATGTATATTCTTGCCTTATTCATGGGGTTTTTACTGGGAATGCTTGGCGGCGGTGGGTCCATTCTTACCGTACCGATTCTTGTCTATGTCGGCAATATTCCTGCTCAGAATGCTACGGGCTACTCGCTGTTTATTGTCGGAATAACAGCGTTGATCGGCAGTGTTATCAATATGAGAAAGTCATTGGTACGCACTCGGGAAGGACTTGTCTTTGCTGTGCCGGCATTAGTAACAATGTATGCTATGCGAGCCGGTATTTTACCGATGATACCCGAAACAGTGGTGCTGCCATTGTTCACGATCGAAAAGGCAATTCTAATTATGATTGTTTTTTCCGTGGTTATGATGATTGCCGGTGTGCGAATGTTGCGACAACAAACAGATTCACACATAATGAATAATCTCAACTATACCCACATTATTATCAGTGGGAGCATTGTTGGCATTGTTACGGGCTTTGTGGGAGCAGGCGGTGGATTTTTAATCGTACCGGCATTAGTTCTTCTGTTAAATTTGCCGATGAGAGAAGCCACGGCAACCTCATTATTTGTTATTACGCTTAATTCCATGGTCGGTTTTTCCGGTGACATACTGTCAGGTGCGCATTTCGATTGGAATCTTATGGGGATATTTACAGTAATTTCAGTGGCAGGCATGATTATCGGTATAAAAACAGCGACTGTCATCAATCCTCAAAAAATAAAAAAAATCTTTGCTTGGTTCATTATGGCAATGAGTATTTTTATTCTTATAAAAGAACTATTTTTTCATTCATAACTTATTTATTGTATTAGGAGTTTTAATATGAAAGTAGAACAAATCTACACCAACTGTCTTGCAGAAGCTGCATATTTTATTGAAAGCAAAGGGGAAGTAGCAATTATTGACCCATTACGGGAAACAGAACCTTATCTTGAAATGGCAGCAAACCATAATGCACATATCAAATATGTGTTTGAAACTCATTTTCATGCGGATTTTGTGTCGGGGCATATTGACCTTGCAAAAAAATCCGGAGCTACTATTGTTTTCGGACCGAATGCCTCACCTAATTTCGATGCACTTATCGCAGCCGATCATCAGGAATTTCGTGTAGGAGATGTGACAATCATCGCATTGCATACACCCGGACATACTATGGAAAGCACAACATATCTTCTTCGTGATGAGTCCGGCAAAGATTATGCAATATTCACGGGCGATACCTTGTTTATCGGTGATGTTGGCAGACCCGATTTAGCAGTGAAATCCGACCTTACCCAATCGGATTTGGCGGGGCATTTATATGATTCGCTCCACACAAAAATTATGCCTCTTGCTGATGATGTTATTGTCTATCCTGCACATGGGGCCGGTTCTGCTTGCGGTAAAAATATGAGCAAAGAAACTTTCGCCACTTTAGGTCATCAAAAAGAGTATAATTATGCTTTGAAAATCAATGATAAATCGCAATTTATTAAAGAAGTGACGCATGGTCTGGTCGCACCGCCCCAATATTTTCCTAAAAATGTCATGATGAACAAAAATGGTTATGACAGCATTGATACTGTTGTGGAACGCGGCATACAAAAATTAACTGCCGATGAATTTGAAAAAATTGCAGAACAGGCACTGATTCTTGATGTGCGCCATCAAAAAGATTTTATGCAAAGCCATATACCACAATCAATGTTTATCGGATTAGACGGGCAATTTGCCGTGTGGGTCGGCACATTAATCGAAGATATTCAACAACCTATTATTCTTATTGCTCCCGAAGGACGTGAACGCGAAGCGGTTATTCGTTTGGCTCGTGTGGGCTATGATAATGTGCTGGGCTGTCTTGACGGTGGCATTGAAGCATGGAAAAATGCAGGAAAAACCACAGATACGCTCGAGTCAATAAGCGCGGAAGAATTTGGACATCGTTTGAATACTGACAATATTTTTGTCGTGGATGTGCGTAAACAAAGTGAATATATGAGTGAACATGTTGTTGATGTTCATAATTCTCCCTTAGATTTTATCAATAAAGAATTTATCAATCTTCCGGACAATCAACCTACATATATTCACTGCGCGGGCGGTTATCGTTCTGTTATAGCGGCTTCCATACTCAAAAGAAAAGGCATACATAATATTGTTGATGTTGCCGGCGGCTATGCAGCAATCAAAGCAAGCGGCAATGTCAATGTCACAGACTATGTTTGTCCAACAACAATGCTCTAAAAGAAAGAAAAGAATATGATAGAATTGTTATCACAACCGTGGGCATGGTATATTGCAGGCACTGTTGCCGGACTTATGGTGCCGCTGCTATTGATATTAGGAAATAAAAAATTCGGTATTTCATCATCATTACGTCATACCTGCGCGGCAGTGATGCCCGCAAACATTTCATTTTTCCGCTATGAATGGAAAAAAGAGCAATGGAATTTGTTTTTCGTTGTCGGTATATTTGTCGGTGGTTTTATTGCGGGTACTGTTTTACATAATTCCGAACCACCGATTATTGCGGAAGGACTTCGCTCACAACTGTCTCTCTGGGGCATTGATGATTTTAATGGATTATTGCCGACAGATCTATTTTCCTTCGGGGCATTATTGTCATTAAAAGGAATGACTATTATGATAATCGGCGGTTTTTTAGTCGGGTTCGGTACGCGATATGCAGGAGGTTGCACATCGGGGCATACGATTATGGGATTGTCGAGTTTCCAATTGCCTTCGCTCATTGCAACTGTTTTTTTTATGGCCGGCGGATTCTTTTCGGCTCATATTATTGTTCCGTTTATTTTACAAAATTTTTGAGGTGAGTGACAATGCAGCACATACATCATGAAACACCACAAGAAAATCAAGTAAGACATTTAGATGCCTTGTGTACAAATGAATCGGAACTTGACCATCCGTGGTGGCATAATATTAAATATCTGATTGTCGGCATAGTGTTCGGTATTACACTGGTAAAATCAGAAATCATAAGTTGGTTCCGTATTCAAGAAATGTTTCACCTTGCATCATTTCACATGTACGGTGTGATAGGTACGGCGGTGATAGTTGGAAGTATTGGCGTTTTGATCGTAAAAAAATCAGGTATAAAAAGTATATATGGCGAAGATATTCATATTGATAGTAAAAAGTTTAATAAAGGGCAAATAATAGGTGCTTTATTATTTGGTATAGGGTGGGCTATGACGGGCGCATGTCCCGGACCTCTCTATGCGCAAATCGGCAGCGGTTTTTTTGCCATAACTGTTACATTAGTAAGTGCGCTCGCAGGCACATGGGTCTATGGCGCATTACGGGAAAAATTACCCCATTAATCATACTAATAAGGAGAAAAATGCTATGTTTAATTTACTCAGCGGTCTTTTCGGACCCAAAACAGATTTCAAAGATTTAGTCAGCAAAGGTGCTGTGATTATTGATGTGCGCACAAAAGGCGAATTTGGCTCCGGTCATATACCGCAATCCATTAATATTCCGGTGGATCAAATTCAAAGTAATATCAAAAAAATCGCCGCCTATAAAAAACCTGTTATCACTTGTTGCGCTTCAGGTATGAGAAGCAGCGCAGCAGCGTCGGCATTAACCAAAGCGGGTATTGAGGCATACAATGGCGGACCATGGAGTTCTTTGCAGCAAGCAATTCGCTAACCCTTACAAAACAGATAATCCGTATCAACAGGGCATATCATCATGATTATGCCCTGTTTTATATTCGTGGCAAAACCGTACCACAATATCGCAGAGATGTTAGGCGTTGTATGGTGAAAAACTATCTCAATGACCAAACGCAGCATCATTCTCATTTCTTTATTCATTATCGGATGTTCTTCTGTGCCGACACCTCATACCTATACATCTAACCGGGCATTGTCCACGATAATGCATAAGGATTCCCGTGACAGTATTTTTCGTGGTACTCCTCTTGACGCTGATGGGCGATTTATTAATCTTGAAAAACCGTTTGAGCCGCATTTTGGCGATTTGCTGAAATGGCAATTATCTTCCAATCCTCAAAAAGCAGAGAAGAGTTCGGATATATGGCGACCTCATATTTTTGCGTCCACAGATTTTCTTTATGATTCGCGCGATTGCATTGTATGGTTGGGGCATGCCTGTTTTTTTATTCGATTATCGGGCGTGACAATACTGACCGATCCCGTTTTCGGTGATATACTTTTTACGACACGTACATCGCCCTTTCCCTTTTCACCGGATTCTCTGCGTAATATTGATTATATTTTTCTGAGTCATGATCATCGTGATCATTGTGATAAAGAGAGCATACAATTACTCATGCGCAATAATCCGAATGCACATATTATTGCGGGCTTAGGTATGAATGATCTCATTGATGATTGGTTAGATGATATACCTCATCATAAAGCGGAATATGCAGGATGGTATCAGCAATTTACCACTGATACCACAAAAATCAAGATATACTTTATGCCGACACGCCATTGGTCGAAGCGCGGTTTGTTTGACACTAATCGTCGCTTGTGGGGCGGTGTATGTCTTGCCTCAGATTCAACAACAATATATATAAGCGGTGATACCGGCTATGGTTCACATTTCCGCGATGCCGGGCTGCTGTTTCCTGATATTGATTATGCAATTATGGGCGTAGGGGCATATTCGCCGCGCTGGTTTATGGCTGCGAATCATATTGCGCCGGAACAAGCCGTGCAGGGTTTTCATGATATGAAAGCCAAGCATTTTATTCCTATGCACTATGGAACATTTGACTTGTCGGATGAACCAATCAGCGAGCCGATGCGATTATTGCGACAAATGGAGGCACAGTCTGTTATTCATGGTGCTTTACTTATTCCGGGTATCGCTGAACCAGTTTATCTGCCGTAATAGCTATATTTGCAAGTGAAATATCATATTTCTCTTCACTATGGGACTAAGGGAATGAACAATTTTTTTTCAAAAAATACCCGAAATAAAGTGGTTCTGAAGTATTAAGTAATTCAAACCCTTGTAAAACAAGGAAATAATCATGTAAAGCTCTACAATCTTATCAATCTTTGGTATAATTTCCATGAAACATACTTTATTGCTACTTATGTGCTCTCTGACTTTCAAGGCATGTTCCGGTTCTTCCGCTTTGGAACAAAAATCAGCCCGTGCATTACGCGAAGCACTTGCACAGCAACACTCAGACGGTTCCCATACGGTCTTAGTCACAACGCAAGGTTTCGGTGATGAACAAAAAAAAGAAGTGTCATTATGTGGTGTTACTATTCTTGTGGCAACATCATCTATTGTGACGATGATTGGCACACGCACAGAATTGGAATGTGTTGCCGAAAAACCTTTTGTGAAAAGTCTTGAATTATCGCAAACGAAAAAAACTCAATAAATTTATCATAGTATAAGTCATCGTATGAAAAAACTCCTTCTTCTTGCAGCACTGTGTGCTTCAACCACATTTGCCTCTGCAGCTCATGTATCGCCTGTGTCCACAAAATGCAATGCTCGCACAGCAATGACATTAACTCCGATTGTGGAATATCAAGGGAAAAATGTTTCCGACCATATTTTAGCTCATCAGAAAATACAATTTCCGTTTATCGTATTAGACAATTCAGTATATGTGCAATTGTTAGTTCAGTATCGCGGCACTATGCCGGCATTATTCGGTGGCACTATTATTACCCGAACTTCTACTGTTGCGGCAGTGCAAATTCCGGTTAATTATCTGCAACAGTTTTTGCAACAAGAAGCTGTTATTTCCGCAGAGCTTTCCCAACTCTTTAAAAAATCAATGGATGAAAGCCGTAAAGAAATTGGCGCCGACCGTGTTCACAATGGTCAAGGTATTGCTAAATTAACCGGTAAAGGAGTGATTGTCGGCGTATATGATACAGGAATTGACACCAAACACCCTGATTTTTCTACAGAATCCGGCACACGTATTTTATATTTGTGGGATATGGCAAA
>JAYRWZ010000146.1:0-2667 GCA_041917875.1 Chloroflexota bacterium
AACAACAAAAAAGAGCGGGGCTGGGTGATCCCGATGATGCTGTTGAGCATCTATCGTCCGCCGAATTACCGATGCAGGAATTACGAGCCATTGCTTCCGAAACACAAAAATTACGTCAATTATTTACACAATAACTTTACTGTGCAGTATCATGGGTACATTACTAAAAAATATAGTAAAATGGTTATTCAGAATTATCATCGGATTTATTGTTTTCAGCGTTGTTCTCACTGCGGCTTACACATATATAGATCCTCCATTTACGCCATTAATGTTTATTCGAGTTGTTGAGGGGTGGTTTGATGCAAAATCAACAGGAATTACCAAAGAATGGCGTGATTATGAAGAAATATCGCCGAATGTATTTAAAGCGGTCATGTCCGGTGAGGACGCGCGTTTTATGTCGCATGAGGGCTTTGATTGGAAAGCAATAGAAAGAGCACAAAAGTTAAACAAAACACGGAAACGTCCGCTCGGTGCAAGCACCATTTCTATGCAAACATCAAAAAATACGTTTTTATGGCATGGACGTAATTATGTACGAAAAGGATTGGAAGCTTATTATACAGTTCTTATTGAAGCACTGTGGGGAAAAAAACGTATTTTGGAAGTATATGTCAATGTTATCGAATGGGGCGATGGAATTTACGGCGTGGAAGCCGCTGCTCAAACATATTTTCATAAGCCGGCATCACAATTATCACAAAGGGAAGCCGCACTATTAGCAGCAGTTATACCCAATCCGCGACGTTGGAATCCCGCAAAACCAACACCGTATATACTAAAAAGAGCTTCGTTTATTCAAGGGCGTATGAACTCGCTGCGTCCTCCGAAAGAATAATGATGACCGTCACAACGCTTTCTCATTTTCATAGTAGGGCATGCTAAGCCGAGATAATGATTGAAATAAAGTGGTATTTGGGGATAGATGTATTATATGGAATACGGTGACAAATCTTGACGTAATATTTGCCATTCTTCTCTCAGAATACCATAGCTGAGTGAGTCATAATATTCACCGTCCACAATACGAGCCTTTCTATAAACAGCTTCATTGATAAATCCTAAACTTTCAGCTAATTTTATCATACGCAGATTGCCTGACCAGGTTGAACAACCAAGCCGTACTACTTGCGGATATGACGCGAACAGTTCATCCACCCATAATGTAAGTGCTTGTTTACCTATACCTAATCCCCAATAGTTCTCATTAAAAATAATGATGCCGAATTCCATCCACAAGGTCTCACGCGATTTCCAATACCATGTCACTTGACCGATAAGTGCATCATTATGACTGTCAACAATCATTTTTTTAGTATGGATACTATTTTGTGATAATTTGCTTCTGAGAGTTTCTTTATAATGAAGCAACTCTTCTTCTGTTTTTTGTGCAAAATATGGTGCATCATATTCATTAAATTTTCTTGACGGATGTATCCATTGTATATAATCGTCTAAATCTTCGAAACGAAGGGGACGTAAAGAAATAGAAAAGTTCATCGGGTATTCTTGATTCTTTTAATATTATTTGAGGAATTATTTATTTCATCATCACACATTCATCATGCCAGACGCCATTGCTTGCTTGAATAATATATAATCCATGTGATAATGTCGGTAATTGTATTTCTTGTATATCGGTGGATTGATATAATGATGAATAGTGCCATACTTCAATGCCTGTAATATCATATATTTTGACAGAAATATTGCCGCCATAACCCGTGTATAATCGTGCTATTGTGCCGTCACTTTCTATACCAAAACGACCCGTTCCCTGCACGCCCCTAAATTGCCATGCACAACTCGGATCATAAAGAATTTCATCATTATTGCCACGCACAATAAGACATTGTTCGCTGTGAATAATATCAGAAAGTGTGAATTTTTCTGTTTGTCTGCCATCGGGCGGTAAATAGATTGTGCAAGGTACTGTAATTTCTCTTTCTTGTTTATTCGGTGAAGTACTTGTAAATCGAAGTGCATTATTGCGAAGAAATATTGTAGAAATTCCCGTGTTCGGTGTAAAAATACTGTCACAGCGCACACAACATGGATCATAATTGATGCTCATCGTTGCTTGGGAAATACCTGCGGGTATGAGTATTGTCACAGGAACAAGTGTGCCCGGTGCATAGCGTGCGGTGTCGGAAAGAACTAATGATATTATTTTTTCTTCTTCATTTTTTAGCATTATAGAAATTGTTTTTTCTTCATAACAACCATTATTATTTGTGCTGCGAACAGTATAGGTGATATTTTGTGTCGGCTGTGCTATCGGATTGGGAATAAATGGATTATTGAGATATGTGCTTGGTGTCCATATATAATTGTCTGCTCCGCTTGCTGATAAATGAACCGTATCACCAAGACATATTTCTCTATTTTCAGAAGCCGACAATGTAGGTTTTTCATTCACCGTGATTATTACTTTTTTACTGTCGGCACAATTTCCTATTGTTCCTGTGACGGTATATTCTGTGGTTTTTGTTCCGCTAAATATTGGATTGGCAATAGTCGGATTATTCAGACCTTCCGAAGGTGACCATACATATTCCGATGCACCGTTTGCAAAAAGATGAATGGTATCACCTGCACATATTTCTCTATTTTCTGACACCGACAATATCGGCTTATTGTTTACGGTAATGAGTACTTTTTTAC
>JAYRWZ010000147.1:0-12728 GCA_041917875.1 Chloroflexota bacterium
AATAATTGCAGCATGACGGAATGATAGACGTGTTGAACCGCCTTGAGTTAAGACGGGGAATAATGCTATGCTGTCACGCATACTTCTTTTGTAATTACCTTGGGCAGATTCTGTTAATGAGCCGGCACTGGCATAACCGACATTTGCCAAGCCCCAAGCGGATGAAGTCCAATATTTGCGCAATCTCCCCTCTTCAAAATTATCTGCATAATTATCGGTAATTGCACCGGTATAGAGGAATATTTCATTGCTTTGTGCACTTTCATTAGAAGGAATTTCATTATCGCGCAGCGCCACGGAATAGTTATACCAGCCGCGGGCGGGCGGGGTGTCATTGATAGTCACAGTTTTGCCGGCATCGGTTGTAGCAATATTAATTTCTTTGACAAACTTCCCATCTCGGTATAAAGCCAAAGCCCTTGAATTAACCATAAGAGTTGTACTGTCTAAGCGGTAAAGAGGCAGTGTTACCGTCAAATTGACATCTGCATCTTGAGTACCTTTGGCTTGCAGCAAACGAGGAGTACCCGGTTCGCGTGAACCTCCCGCAAATGCTCGCGAATATACAAATGCACTTGAATCACCGTCGGTGACTATGCGCAATGAATAATCATATCGTTTGAATTTTTCTAAACCGGTGTCCAGATAACTCAATGTATTGCGTGGAAATGTTCTCACACTTACACCGTCGCGGAGCAATTCATATTCATAGTCAGCAATGGGCTTATTAAATCCGCGCATGGTCACTTCTGCCCAATCCAACTGAATTGAGGTATTATTTTCCGGTAATGTTTTAGCAATAAATCGTGGTGGCGGAATCAATCCATTGACCTTGACTATTGCCGTAAACACATCATTGTCATTGATATTTTGGCGAGCATTGCGCATATCCACCCACGAAGGATATACGATACCATTATGGAATGCGCATCCATTATAATCACCCGCAAATCCATTCCCTTGGAAGGGATTTCTTCGTAAATCGCTCTCGGCATCCGAGATGCGTTTATCGTACCAAGTGTCGCCGCCATCGCTCGAATAACTGACATAACAACTTGTTAATATATTCGCCGGATCATCGCGGCTGTCCAGATACATCACCGCCAGATCCCCATTGGACGGATCAAGAGCGATCCATGACCAGAACTGATCATTCTTTGTGTCGCTGTGGACTATTTTTGATGCACTCCACGTTTCACCGCCATCTGTGCTGCGCGAAAAATATACATTCGGCACGGAATCCGCTGCCCATACAAGATAGAGCCACCCCTTGCGATTGGGGGTATAAATATCGCACACAATAGAGGGATATGATTCGGCACGAACACGACCTTTGACTGTGTGGCGTATTCCTTCATTGATTCGCCGAGCTGTGCCCAAAGGGTTATATCTCTGGATGATGCGTGGTGCGCTGAATGTTTGTGCGCCATCGGTGGATTTGGCAAAACCCACGCCCTTTACAATACCGTGATTCCATACCACATAGACCTCACCCAATGGTCCCGTGATGGTCAGCGGAAAACTTTGACCAAATGTTGTATCCTCAGAAGTACCCGGTAATCTTTCACTTACTCGTAAAGGAGTGCTCCATGTTGTTCCTTTATCCGTTGAATACGTATTCACAATTTGTGTGGAAGAATCTCGACCTATCACTCGTTTCCACGGAGTATAAACTCTGCCGAAATAGGGAGAAGTGGGTGAATTATCCACATGTACATAATATTTGTCTTCAAAATTGGAGTCGGGAGTTTGCGGACCGGTGTGTCGAATAACCGCAAAATGTGATTGCCATGTTACTCCTTCGTCTGTGGTGCGTGCTATAAATACACCGTTTTCGGGTGATGCTGTGGCACGATTGCCAAAACCGCCGTACATAAGATAACCGGTTCCGTCAGCAGCAAAAGTCACAGAGGGATCATTGCTTGCACTCCAACCTGTTGCAGGAACTCCTAAATTTTTGTTTGACCATGTCCGCCCTCCATCGGAGGAAACATAGACCCATCGCGCTCCATTGTCACGATAATCAACCGCCGCCGCTATCAGATTTTTCGGATTTTTAGGGTTTACTGCTATCGAAGATTCATTTTGTACTATCAGCCCCGAAGCAGGTTCATTCACAATGGTATTCACATCCGTAAACTGTGCGGCATTTGCATTATCGGGTAATACAATTGCAGGCATCATCGGCAAAGCCAATGCTTCCGATGCTTCCATAATAGGCGTGGGGTTTGCCCATTCCATCCAACGCTTAATCCGCTCGGCGTTTTTCTTGGCTTCCCGCTCGGCAATGGTTGTCTGAGAATAAGCCCATGATAAAAGCCCCACAAACATTATACAAAACAGTAAAATTGTGCGCATATCCTTCTTTCTCCTTGATTGGTACATTGAATACAAAGCAAACTACGAAATATGAATGAATTGTGTACATTTCTTGTTAAAAATACTCTTGAGAGATGTAGATTAGTATCGTGTTATGGTATAGCAAGTCTTATAAAATCAATAGAGTAACTGAACATTTTTGTATGTTGGCTGTAAATTTTTTTTGATGAGCATCGAGTGAATCCGATAAACTCGATTCTTAACTCGGTAAAAATTGTACATGACTACAGCGCATATAAAGACTTTTACGATAGATTTTCTTGATTTCTATCGAAAATATCTAACAGTAAATATGTTACATTGATTCAATTATCATAGCATTGTTTTGTAATTTGCATGAAGTTTTACACATCAGATGGAGAGAATATGGTTTATTTTTTACTGATACTTCTAAGCAGCAGCACAGCATACTCGCAGTTAGTGTCGCCCCTTTCCACACCGCCGCCTACGGCATCTATGGCTCCATGGTGTAAGTATATGTATGCGGAACCATTGAATATGCTCGCCTTAGACAGTGCTTATCGCGAGTATTATGCGCATCATCCATTTGAGAAAAACAATTACACACGCTACTATAAGCGGCTGACTTCACTTGCTCAGCAATATCTTACACCGGATGGATTTGTGTATCCCAAGCCCTTGGAGTATATACAACATTCAATATCAAAGGGGCAAGATGGTTTGCAACAATCGGCGGAAGTACAATGGAAAGCTATAGGACCCCATGAAACATATTTCTCTCCGGAAAGTAATCGAGGTCTGGGTGCTTTATGTCCTTGGCAAGCAAATATTTACGCATTCGATATTTCTGTTTCCAATCCTAATATTCTTTATGCTATGGGTGAAACAGGAGGATTATTTAAAACAACAAACAAGGGATTGCAATGGACACAGCTTGAGTCCGGCGTTAATTCCAATGGGGAAGCAGTATGTGTGCATCCGATAAATCCTTCAATATGCTATATCGGTGTTGATGGTGGCATATTGCGCACTACCGACGGTGGAAAAACGTGGACATTCATCTGGAAACAGCAGGGTGCGTGGGTCTATGAAATCAAAGTGCATAGTATGAACAACCAAGTTATACTTGCCGGCACGAATCGGGGATTGTATCGAAGTGATAATGCCGGAACCACATGGAAACAGATTTTGCCTAATACGGTGTGCGATATAAAAATGGCATACGGTAATAATTCTACGTGTTATGCACTTCAATTTGATCCCACGACCAAACGCTATGAGTTTTGGAAATCAACGGATGCCGGTGTTACTTTCTCCGTTCAACGCAATGGTTGGCTCAATACAATAACCAGCCGTGGCGGTGGTCGCATGACCATTAGTCCCGCTGATCCGAAGCGTATATATGTTGTACTTTTAAGTGATTCGTCAAAACCGTATTTGCTGCGTAGTAATAATTACGGTGACACATGGGCAATCACTGCTATAGGTACGACCACTGCTTTTCCGATGAATAATGGTCAAGGATATTATGATTTGGCAATTGCTGCATCTCATACCAATGCCGATGGCGTTATTGTCGGAACGCAGACCACATATCGCTCAATGGATGGCGGAAAAACATTTACTGCTCTTGGGGGTTATGCCGGACCTTTTCCCATTCACCCCGATTTACAAGATGTAAAATGTAATGGTAAAGAAACATGGATTGCCACCGATGGCGGTTTCACATATTCTACGGATTTTTTTAACGAGACAAAAAATGCGCAAGCGCGGATAGTCGGATTAAACGGTGCGGATTTTTGGGGCTTCGACAGCGGCTGGAACGAAGATGTGCTTGTTGGCGGACGATACCATAATGGCAATACGGCATGGCATGAAAATTATGGCACGAAATATTATCGCATGGGCGGCGGTGAAGCCCCCACGGGTTATGTGAACCCTATTCTTAATCGTCATACCTTTTTTTCGGATATAGGGTCTTATTCAATTTCTCCGGATATTAACGGTAATATTATTTCTCATCCGGTTGGTAAATTCCCCAATGAAAGTTATTTTGCAATGGAATACAGTTCGATGGTCTGGGATCCGCGATGTTATTCAATAGTATGGATTGGAAAAGATAATATTCTCTGGCGCAGTGCTAATAATGGTCAGTCTTATGACAGTGTATTTGCTTCTCCCGATAAAGCAGCTATGCTGGAACATATTGTCATAGCGCGAAGTAACCCCAATGTGATGTATGTGAGCCAAAGAAGTAATTCGCTCGGTGATGGGAAAATATGGAAAACGACCGATGGTGGCAAATCATGGCATGAAACAGCAGTCACGCCCGGAACAACGGGATGGGAGCGCAGAGTATGCCAAATTACAGTCAGTGGTACGAATGACAAAGAATTATGGATTGCCTATCGTGCCGGAGGAAAAAAAAATAAAGTATTTCATAGTATCAATGGCGGTGAATCTTGGACTAATTTGACCACATTATTGATAGAAAATGAAGTTATCAGCGATATAGTACATCAGCAAGGTACAAATGGCGGTGTATATATCGCCTGCGACAGAGGCAGAATGTTTTATCGTAATAATGATATGAAAGATTGGGTACAATATGGCAGCGGTTTGCCTATTGCACATTTTACACGTTCCTTAAAACCATTTTATCGTGATAATAAAATACGAGCAGGTTCTTCGATGGGAATTTGGGAAATACCGCTGTATGAGCACAGTAAACCTATTGCACAACCGAGCGTTGATAAATTTACCACTCGCTGCCAAAGAGATACTTTTTTCTTTGATGATTATTCGGTATTGGAACGAGCCAATGCGCAATGGGAATGGTCATTTCCCGGAGCTGTCTATGTCAGTAACAACAAAATACGCAATCCGAAAGTACTGTATGGAAAACAAGGTGTTTATCCTGTGACACTTACCGTAAAAAATGATTATGGTTCAGACACGTACAACAATATGGCATTTATTGAAGTATTACCTTTGGAATGCAATATAGACACTCTTGCCGATAAAGCACTTTCATTGAGTAAAACAAATGATGTAGCAACACTTCCGGCTATTCCTGCTCTTAAAAATGCCAAAGGATTTACGACAACAATGTGGTTAAAACTTGATTCAATACAATTTTCATTTTCACAATTACTTTCTAATTGGTCAAGTGATGTCGGATTTTCTTTCGGATTTTCTTTTCAGGGCTATCGTAAAAATACGAATATGACATTTTATTGGAAAAATGTTCCTTATCAATTAACATCTCCATTTAATTTGCCTATTGGTGATTGGGTCCATGTTGCCTTATCTGTTGATACGAATAAAGTAACTTTGTACATGAATGGCGAGCCGTGGGAATATAAAAATAATAATGCCAACTTTAAGAATTTTGATCTATCGTCCACACCGTGGGAAATAGGTGGAGGATTGCCCGGACAAGGCGGTAATTATCGTGGTGATATTGAGGAGTTATGTATATATAATCGTACATTGTCCACAGAGGAAATTCGAAAAAATTTGCATCTTACAGAGCGATCAGATAATTCGTCGCTTGTTGCATATTATCAATTTAATGAGAGTACGCCTGTGCGATTTTATAATAAAATGGGGGCTATTCACGCGGTGAACAGTGGTGGAATATTAGTTCCTTCCACAGCTCCTGTGGCGCACGGTATCGGTGAAATCGCAAAAAAAACTATGAACGGGTGGGATTTTCCTAAGGTCGGATTATTTATTCCTGATAAAGAAAATGGTCAGGACAAGCGTGACATGGCTGCTTATCACCTCTATGCAAAACCCGATACTATGCCAACAATTGACGGGAGTCGTGAATTTACAATCAGCTACCGAATAATCAGATCCTGGTCAAATACCAAACCTCTCGCTGCCGATTCTCTCATCTTTTCGGGTATTGGCAATATATCGGCTACCGATGCAAGTTCCCCGCAAAATTGTATTGTCAGTAAACGAGCTTTTGCAAATGAGCATCGAAACACATGGTTTTCTGTCATGCCCATAAAACTTGATGCTTACAGCCAGAGCGTAATCATTGCTGCTGATTCCAATATTGTTGGGCAATATATTATTGCGGCTCCGTATAGCTTGCCCTCAAATGTTGAAGAGCAAAACTTTGCGACAATGATGCAGCTATTGCCAAATCCCACAGATAATACATTGACAGTTGTAATTAATGATGATATTCCGGTAACTATTCATATAGTCAATACGATGGGGCAAACGGTGATGACAGAAAAGAGTACTGCAAAAATCGTTAAACTGAACGTTTCTTCACTTCCTACAGGATCATATACTGTTTATGTGGAGAATGGAAGTTCGGTGTCTAAAGAGCAATTAATTCTCATTCGTTAAATCGAAAAAGGTAATAAAAATTTCGGAAAGTAGAGTTATACGATTACCGAAATGAAGTGCTTGGTTGGAGTATCAGGTGTTTCAAATCATTGCGAAGGACATCAACCAAAAATTGTGAGAACCTCTTTATTCTTGGTTTGATTTTTCATATTTATCATTATATAGAAAGTAGATTTATGCAAGATATTCGTGTATTGATTGTTCTGTATTTCATAGGTTTACTCTGGTCAGCAATAAATCCGCATGACTATTTTACATGGTTTCTTGAGGTGTTTCCGGCAATTATTGGTTTCATACTATTGGTGATCACTTATAAAAAGTTTAGATTTACATACTTGGCATATTGTTGTATTTTGTTGCATTGTTATGTATTGTTTGTGGGTGGCCACTATACGTATGCGGAAGTACCTTTGTTTGATTGGCTGAAAGAAGTATTCGATCACACGAGGAACAATTATGACAAAGTGGGACATTTTGCGCAGGGTTTTGTTCCGGCAATAATAACGCGAGAAATATTTGTCAGGAGATCTGTTGTCAAGTCAACATGGTTGTCTTTTTTGACCGTGTGCGTCTGTTTGAGTATAAGTGCTGTATATGAATTTTTAGAATGGTTCGTTGCTCTGATGACAGGGGAGTCCGCAGAATCATTTTTAGGCACGCAGGGGTATATATGGGATACCCAATCCGACATGCTTTATGCAGCAATCGGCGCAATGTGTACAGTAATTTTTATGCGATATCTCCACGATAAACAAATACAAAAATTGAATAATCATACATCATTTACAGTGAGTTAGGTGTTCTTTGAGTTTATAGAGTTTTATATCTTTGCGTATCAAGAAATTGAATCAAAAAAATCTCAACCATTACTGTAATTCCGTTATATAAGTCCATTGATTGTAAGTACATTGATACATTTGAAGAAATTCGTTTCTTTTATATTTTTGATTGGGGAAAAACAATAATGACTAATTTAATTTTTGACTTTATAAATTTACATAATGGAGAAGAGGCAAAAGACAGGGTATTGGAAACCGTAAAGTCAAACACCTCATTTCGTGGTTCAAACATCTGGATTTTGGCATGTGCTATTGTTATTGCTTCTGTAGGGCTTAATGTAAACTCTACCGCCGTTATTATTGGAGCAATGCTGATTTCGCCTTTAATGGGCCCAATAGTTGGTGCGGGCTTCGCATTGGCAATGTATGACTTTGACTTACTGAAAAAATCGGTGAGGAATTTATTTATTGCTACAATCGTGAGTTTAACAGTTGCAACAATCTATTTTGTAGTGACTCCGTTTAAGGAAACTCAATCAGAGCTGTTAGCGCGAACATCACCAAATATTTACGATGTGTTGATTGCTTTTTTTGGTGGTTTAGTGGGGGTGATTGCTCTGACCAGAGTTGAAAAAGGAAACCCTATTCCGGGTGTTGCTATTGCGACGGCTTTAATGCCACCGCTCTGTACAGCGGGTTACGGTATAGCCATCGGTAATTTTTCCTATTTTGGCGGGGCTTTCTATTTATACATTATCAATTGCTTTTTTATATGTATTTCGACTTTCTTAATTGTCAAATATCTCAAATATGAACCGGTTCGTAGAGTAGTCGAGACTTCTGAGAAAAAATTACGATACGGTATTTCTATCCTCATTGTCTTTATGATTGTGCCCAGCTTTTATATGGCATATACATTGTTTCAAGAGAAGAACTTTCATCAAAAAGTCGAACAATTCATAGCTAATGAGCTAGTAAACAATGGTTATACGTTAGTTTTTAAGAAAATTACATATAATTCGAATCCCAAAAAAATAGACTTGGCATTTCTAACGAAAAAATTTTCTGACAATGAGGTGAAAGAACTGAAAGATAAGATTCTACAATATGGCATTTACAATACTGAGATCAATATCAGACAAGATACAAAAGATATGAAGAACGAGATATTACATGAGTTAGGAAAACAAAACAAAATTGTATCGGAAAAAGATATTCTTATTTATAAACTACAAGAAGAATTACATAGTTATAAAATTGACAATAGCCAAACAATAAAAGAAATGGCTATACTGTTCCCTGAACTTAAAGATGTTTCGATAGGCAGACATTTGTTTAGCCCAAACACAGACAGTGCAAAGGTTACCACTGTTCTGTTGTATCGTTCCGCAAGCGAAAAACAAAAATTTGATGTGACTACATTGCAGCGATGGTTGGAACAAAAATTTAATACATCAGATGTGAAAATAGTGCAACAGAAATAATATATCATCGGCTGGGAAACACAATCCCGATGAAGCATATCACCGGGATTATAGAAATACATCAATGATGATTATTTTCTGAGTGCATTATTAACGGCTTGCACTGCCTTTGATATGGCAGCGATAAATGATGCCGTCTTCATGATGGGTTCTTCTACTTTGCTTTGTACTCTTTGTTGTAATGTTGTTACTCTTTGCACCATACTGTCCACATTGTGAAGACTATTGTGCATTGTGTCCAATTGTGTGTCAATACGTTCAAGGGTTTCGGTTGTTTTTCGCAGAGTTGAATGTACCAAATCAAGAGTTGGTCCGATTTGTTTATTGACATCTTCCAATACTCTTTGCGTTGATTGTAAAGTCATGGCTGTAGTGTCCAAAAATGTTTTTGCACGCCCCAAGAACATAATAACGGATATGCACATTGCTGCAAAACTGCCGAGAGCTAAAAGCGCTACAATATAGAGAAGAGGATTCATGATAGTATCTCTTTGGAATTAAAGAAGTTCGGTGTCTTGACTTTTTACAGAAGCCATTTCTTGTTTGAAAGCTTCGGAGCCAACTTTGACAGCATCCATTATTTTTGCTGTATTGTCTTGGATTATTTCTTTTGCCGACGATGCCCGAAAACGCGCTTCTTGAATCATTCTATCGGCACTATTCATAAGTGAGCCGGCTTGTTCTTTCGCATTTTGCACTATTTTGTCGGCTTGAATTTTACCTTCATTGACACCTGTAAGAATTTGTGCTTGTTTTTCCCCTATGATGTCTTGGGCTTTATCCATCAAGTCGCTGGATTTACGTGAAATATCCTCGCGCAATTCTTTCCCACTTTTGGGAGCTAATAATAATGCGGTGATTGCTCCGACTGCCCCGCCTACAATTGCCCCGAGTAAAAAACCTTTTGAATACGAATTAACAATTTCTTTTCCATCTTTGCTCATGGTATTACTCCTCTTAAAAAAAATGATATGTTCTTATATTTATGTTACCATTGTTCCGGTAAAATTATGGAATGACCTTGCGCACAAAGAATCATTTCTGCAAGCTCGCGCACTGCTCCGTGTCCTCCTCGTTTGCTGCATATATATGTCGCCAATGTACGAACTGATTCAGACGCATCAGCGGGGCACACTGCAAAAACCCCGGTTTGCATCGCCGGTATGTCATTGATGTCATCGCCAATATAGGCAATTTCCTCAAATGTCAAGCCAAGTTTTTCACAAAGTTCGATGATCACTTCGTTTTTTTTCTTTGCGCCAAGATAGACATGAGGAATACGTAATTTTTCTGCCCTTTTTTGTACAATGGCTGTAGTCTCGCTTGTTATGATGGCTGTATGAATACCCGCAAGATGTAGTAACGTTATGCCCATACCGTCACGGGTGTCGAATCGTTTCATCGTATCACCTTCGGCAGAATAATACATTGCCCCATCTGTTAAGGTTCCATCCACGTCCATTGCCAATAAACGAATTGCCGCTAATCGCTGTTGTAAAGATTCATTCATATCGTCAATTTCATTCTCCTGAGTACTGTAGAAAAATAAGAATCCGGCGGACAATGAATATTGTGCTTTTCGCCATCTTTTTTGCTGTGAAATTCCAAACGTTGTGCATGAAGTAATAAGCGATGACATCCGAAATGTTCTCGTGCCAGTGCATTTGTTCTGCCGTCACCATGTTTTACATCACCCACAATCGGATATCCTTTGTACGAACAATGCAGACGAATCTGATGCCATCGTCCTGTTTTTGGGAATGCTTTTATCAAAGAAAACCGTGATGTGGCATAGCGTTCACGTGGAATATCAAGCTCAGCATGTGCTAATGGTTCAACGATGGTGACTGCCTCTTTTCGCTCAGGTTTGTAAGGCGTATTGATTGCATGGTCAATGAATTGTTCCGTCAGTATATGTCCGCGTACAATAGCAAGATATTCTTTTGTAATGAGTTGTTCATTGAACTGTTGGCGAATGTATGACGCTGACTCAGGAGTTAGTGCAAAAAGAACTATGCCCGATGTTGCACGATCAATTCTATGCACAGGATACAAAAATTCGCCGGTGAGAGATTTAACCTGATGCATTAAAGTAGTTTCATGTTTATGTATATCGCTCGGATGCACCGCCACATCAATGGGCTTATAGACGGCAATATAGAGATCAGACCTCTCAATAATGCGACATTCTTCCGTATCTATCATAAAAAAACGTATAAAATTTCATGTTCTCCGTAATTTTGACAACAATTTACGAAAGCATAATGAATGATACCTAAAATTTACTACCAAATTCAATTTGAAATTCTCGAAGAAAATTATGATATAGCAGTTGCTATGCTCTCCACATTCCCGATTATGGGCATAGAAGAAGGGTTGGATGAACTTACGGTTACCTTAACTCATGGCATCAAACCGGAGGACGTTTCGGCAGATATGATAGCTGTTCTGGAGAATATAGGCATAAAAGCCACTATCAAAGCATTGTACGATATTGTCGAACAAAATTGGGAGAAACAATGGGAAGAGTCATTGCAGCCCATCAAAGTCACCGACGATATATGGATTACACCTTCATGGAAGAAAGAAGAAGTACATGGCAAATATGTCATCATCATTGACCCTAAAATGTCATTTGGTACAGGATACCATCCCACAACAAGAATGGTGTGTCGTTTGGTGGAAGAATCGGTAACTCCTCAATCACAATGGTTAGATGTAGGCACCGGAACGGGTGTGTTGGCTATTCTTGCCGTCAAAGCCGGTGCATCCTCATGCCTTGGTTTTGATATTGATGAATGGTCAATAGAAAATGCAAAAGAAAATGTTACTATAAATGATGTAGAAGCGAATGTTATGATAATGCAGCATGATGTGGCAGCTTTTCCGTATGAACATTATCATGGCATAGCTGCTAATTTATATCGTAATTTGTTATTGCCTGCTTTACCATCATTTTTTAAGGCTCTGTCACTTTATAATGGAATCCTGATAGTTTCCGGAATTTTGGTATATGATGCAGATGAAATAATTACGGAAGCAGAAAAACAAGGGTTTACTCTCAATGAAAAATTAACCGAGGGTGAATGGTGTGCAATTAGATTCTCATTAAGGAAATAACAATGGAATTATCCACAGTCAAAAAAACTGTCATTGCCGGAATTGATATTGGGACAAATACTATTTTGTTGGCAATTGGATATACTTCTGACGATAATACATTGCATATTCTGCACGATGAAGTACAATTTGCGCAGCTTGGTAAAAATGTTGACAGTACCGGATATATAGAAGAAGAAAGAATTGTGGCTGCCGAAATAATTCTTGCGCACTATGCAGAAATATGTAAAGTACTTAAAACGGATATGATAAATGCCGTTGCAACAAGTGCTATGCGTGATGCACACAACGGCAATGAAGTACAATCGCGGCTTGAGTATGCTTTGGGTGCAAAAGTCCATATTATTGAGGGCGAAGAAGAAGCTCGTTTATGTTTTCTGGGTACCGTGCCGCACGCACAAAAAGCAATGGTGATTGATATAGGTGGAGGCAGCACCGAAATTATTATTGGAAAACATGAAGCAATAGAAAATGTGTATAGCATCAATATTGGCGCTGTCCGATTAACCGAACGTTATTTTTCAGTTTTACCTCCCACCCGCGAAAATATTGACAATGCCATAGAATATATTCAGAATGAGTTATCGCATATTCCCACCGATAATAATTGTCCTTTGTATTGTGTTGCCGGCAC
>JAYRWZ010000148.1:0-7433 GCA_041917875.1 Chloroflexota bacterium
AAAAATAGGGATGACCGCATCCGGCAAATTTGTGTCCATCGGCAGACAAAAAAGAATTCTTATGCGAGAATCACTTACCGATAGGTGGAAATTACATTGCTTAACGCCATCTTTTTTATTTTCTTTTGTTATGTATAATGATTCTTTGGGTTGGATTGGGTCTCTCAATGGAAGTATATTTCGTACCAGTGATGGCGGTATAACATGGCTACCGCAGGATACTTTTCTATTATTACCGAATAATGATCTCCGTATAAATAATAGATTACGTTTTTTAGCAAATAAAGATAGTCTGAATATCGTAGGATATGATTTTCAAGGGGGTATGGTATCGTCCGATAATGGCGGAAAAGTGGTTAAAGAAAGTCGCTCTCAATTAATTCTCCCGAAAATAAGTCAAGTGATTGCCTTGCCCGAAAAAGGATATTATATGGCATGGAATATTAATTATCAAAATAGTGACAGTATATTTTATTATTCATTTTTATCCTTTTCAGAAAATGGCTCGGGATGGGATACTCTTGTCTATAGGGCAGATAGCAGCAATAAAATTAATGGATTCCCCTCCTATATTTTTTATACTTTTATCCATAATAAACGATTATGGTATAGTGTATCCTCTGCTAAAGCCGATAGTTTATATTATTCGGATAATTATGGCAGTACATGGCAGAAAGCCCATTTTGAATCTATGCTCGGCAAAACTAATCCTCCGGTTTTTATTGATGATACATTGGGATTTATCATAGAAAATAATCCCTCATTTACACAATTTGGATTATTACGCACAACAGATGCGGGTATGACATGGCAAAAAATGTCGAATACGATACGTTTTCGGCAAGTATGGGCAGATCCGAAGAATAACAGTATTCTCTATGCTATTGCTAATGTTTCTCAAACATCAAAAGAAAGTGAATTATATCGTTCAGTGGATAAAGGAATCACTTGGACGCAAGAAAACATACGAGGTCTTGATTTTACACGTTATGGTATCAATACTATTATTGCCACGCCGACGCAGACGTATGTACGAGGTGGAGGTGTTTCTGACTTTCTTGCGCGTGTTGTGCCACCGAGCACTGCTGTGGGTATAGAGCAAGAGGAAGAGCGATTGCCGAGGGCATTAGTGCCTTTACGATGGGTATCTGTGCATCCTAATCCGTTTACACAGAAAACAACGTTCACGATGATATGTCATTCTTTGATGTTCCCGAATGGCGTTACGATAAAAGCATATAATGGCGAAGGAACGGAAATTGATGATTTGACGGATGATTTTCGCCAAGGCAAACGTGTTGATAATAAAGTAGTGTTTGAGTGGAGTCCGCCGAATTTAGTGTCGGGAGTATATTATATACAGGCATTATCGAATGGTTACACAGAAACGATAAAAACGATTTATGTCCCTGAGAAAAAATAAATATTTTTCTCTATATATCAGAAATTATATGAATATAGATTTTTCAGTTTTTAGAATTCTTGGAGCTCAAGGAAATTAATCGTGGAAATATTTACAATCACTGTAATCCCGACATACAATAAAAAGTCACTTACCTATTTCAGAGTTACTCGTCTTTGTTTATTAAGGTAATGAATCTTGGAAATCACTCCAATCATTGTAATCTTGTTATAAATTGAAAAGCCGCTTACCTATCCTTAGTAAGCGGCTTTTCGCCCAAGCAGATGCATTATCGTCCTTGATGTACTGCTTATAATTGGTTAAATTATCGTAACAATTGCAAGAACTGCTGCGGATTTTGATTTGCTTGCGCAAGCGAAGTAATAGATGTTTGTTGTAAGAACTGAGCTTTGATAAGTTCGAGTTGTTCGAGAGCCACATCCGTGTCTTCAATACGCGAGATAGCCGCATTATAATTCGTGATTTGCGATTTCAGAGCTTCTTCTTGTGATGTTAAACGATTAGTCAAACCACCAAGATAAGAGGCAACTTTATTGACATTATTCAAAGCTGAAGAAAGCGAAGACAATGTTGTAGCGATATTTGCATTGGAGAACACACCCAAATCGCCGGTGCTTACTGCATCCAAGCTATTGAGATTTAGTCCTGTTACCCCTGCAAAATTGCTATTATTTGACACAGACACATTAAATTGTCCATCCACATTAAAGTTGGGGGCAGAAGAAACGGTTGTCAAATCCACAGAAATAGTCAATAAACTATTGGCAGCATTAAAACCGATAACGAAATCGCCGGAGAAAGAGCCGTCAATAAGTTGTCGACCACCAAATACCGTCGAATCCACCACAGTTTGGATTTGTTGAGCAAGACGGAAGCCGGCTTTTGCAAGCGCGATTTTTTCATCTGTACCCAAAGCACCGGATGATGCTGTTGCCGCCGCATCTTTGATGCGTGTGATGAGTGTATTGATATTGTCATAAGAGTCTTGAGCAATATTGGTCACATTTAATGAATCGCCGACGGCGTTCAAAGCTGACCGTAAAGCACCGTTTCGTGCTCCTAAGGCACGTGAGGTAATGTAACCCGCCACATCATCCGCAGCGGAGTTTATACGCTTACCCGTAGAAAGACGCAATTGACGCAATGAGATGTTTCGGCTCGATGCTTCAAGTGCATTGTACGAATTTTCGGCTGGCGTGTTCGTCCGTATTCGCGCTCCGCCGCTAATTGCTGATGGCATAATATACTCCAAAATGTTATGAAAAAAAATCTACCACCGATTTGATTTCGATAACAGTATGACAAGGACTATGCCACCGCGGCTATGCTCTGCTTTTTGGGGTGAATAATCACCATTTTGTATGTCAGCACAGATCAGGCTTCCATCATATCAAGGTTTCTATTTTTAAATATTAGTATGATAATTATGAGTTTAGTGAATTTCCGAGTTGTCTGCTCAACATAATGTCTTCACATCGTTCTTTCCCATAATTGATGCGTAATAATAGACCATTGGTCATAGGGGTGCGGAATAATCGCCAAAACGCTCCGGCAATGCCGCCATCGTAGTATAGATAATAGATCGCAACTCTTCTGTGCCGAGCATATCTTGAATTGAGGGCAATGCCATGATGGTATCCACAAGCACATCTTGTTCTTGGGCAATGGTAATGGTATCCGCATAAGGAATATGGCTGAACGAAACCATAGAGTAGCGTGAACGGAAGCGTGTCGGCTGCATCTCTTGGGCAATACCTTCAATTTTTTTTCGCAATAAAAATTCGGCATCGCCAACTTTGTCGCGCATTTCAATAAAATTTTCGAGTGCTAATTGCAATATAGCGTCGCCATTGGGTTTGCGCATTTTCCCGAATTGTGCAAACATCTCTGCCCAATTATCTTCATGAAATTGCGATAACAAAGAGTTGAGAACATAACAATCCTCGAAGCCGCAATTCATTCCTTGACCGAAAAACGGAACAATAGCATGGGCAGCATCACCAATAAGCAGAACCTTGTTTTTATATGACCAAGGATAGCAACGCACCGTCATGAGCGAAGAAGTAGGATTATTGCGAAAATCATGGAGCAAAGTGGGCATCAAAGGAACGGCATCGGGAAACTGCTCATGGAAAAAAGTCATGATATCGTCATCGTTTTGCAAAGATGCGAATGAAGGATTGCCCTCAAAAGGAAAAAAGAGCGTACAAGTAAAACTGCCGTCCATATTGGGCAAAGCAATTAACATATACGATGAACGAGGCCAGATATGGAGCGAATGTTTATCTAAGGCAAAACCGCCATCGGGCAATGCGGGTATGGTCAGTTCTTTATAGCCATGTTCAATATAATGCTGCTCATAGTTAAATCTGTCTGTCATTTGCATGGCACCGCGAACAGCAGAATATGCTCCGTCTGCGCCGATGATACAATCCGAAGAAATGGACAGTCTTTCATGGGTATCATTGTCTTCAAATAGAGCATTAGCATTTTCTAAGTCCACATGAACACAACGCTTATTAAAAAGTATGGAAATTGATTCATGGCGCTCGGCACAATCCATCAACTCCATATTGATGCCCCCTCTTGACACAGAATAAATAGCCTGTTCATCAGTACCGTACTGTTGATAAGTCTGTTTACTTTCAATGGAGTGCATCATTCTGCCACGCATGGGAATTGCCACCTTGGCAATATCGTTCACAATACCAGCTCCGGCGATGCCGCGCCACCCGCGATCGGACAAAGCCAAATTGATGGAGCGTCCGGCACTGATACGGGTTTTGCGCATATCGGGTCGCCGCTCGATTATCTGTACATTATGACCATGATGAGCAAAGTAAATAGCGGCAAGACTTCCGACAGGACCGGCTCCGATAATTGTGATGTTTTTCATAAAAAAGGCTTTCAAAGTATTACTATAGACACCTGCAAAATTACGCAGTCATTATTGGTAAGCATATACTCTGAGAGGCAAAGTTCCGAATTTTCTTCGGTTGCTGCATTGCCACAAAGAGAAAAACAGTCAGCAAGATTTACCCTACATCTATTATAAAGCGTCAATTATCGTATATTTGCAAAGAATATTCGATTATTATGTTTCAATAAGGTGATATGCCGATGAGTTATCGGTTTACAGAAGCGGATTATAGTGCTATTAGTGCCATCTTGGGCGTAGAGGGCGCGGTGGAAGCCACGGGGTGTATATGGCAAATGATTCATAACGAAACGCGCCAAGCACAAATCATCACACTCATGAATGATATAGACTACCCCAATGGCTCTCGAGGTGCGGCAGTGATTGTTCAAACCAAGCATGGCTATTTTGAGTTGCATGAATGCTGTGGATATATTACATTCGAGCCGGATGAAGTGATATTTGTTACCGAAAGAGCGGACTACATCTCCGGTATGGTATTGGGCAAACAGTGCACATGTTCTATGTTCGCACCTATTCAAAAAGATGCCCTTCATGCAAATTTTGGTGAATTGCATCCCAGTTTGATTATGTCTGCAATGCAATTGTCATTGGCAGAACAAGTCTTAGATACGGAATAGTTCATCCATGGCGACGAAAAAAAAAACAAGACACGGTATCGTGATTATAAATGACAGTAATCATACAAGGATACCCAGAGCAAAAATTACACAGGCAGTAATAAGGACATTGCAAGGGGAGTCCGTTTCGAATGCGGATATATGTGTTATTCTTCTTAATGACACAGCCATTCATGAGATGAATCGCGAGTTTTTGCAGCATGATTATCCGACTGATGTCATAACGTTTCCATTGGAAGACAATCCTCTTGAAGGCGAAATTTACATTAGCGTGGATACGGCGCTCCGGCAGGCAAAAGACTATACTGTGAGTCTGACCCAAGAGTTAATGCGTTTAGCGGCGCATGGCACATTGCATTTAATAGGTTACGATGACGGTACTGAGCAACAAAGAGCACGTATGAGTGAATTAGAAACACGATATATCGAAAGTTAATACTATGAAGAGCGGCGATTTTTCCTATGATAGAATTATTGAAATTATTACTGTACTTGTCAAAATGTTAGCTTCTGAACCCTCTGTGGAATCCATAGATATAGCACAATTGGAAAAACGCGGTTACTCGCACGGAGAAATCATTACTGCACTAAGCTGGATTCTTGATAAAATAGATAATGCTGATAAGTCTTTGGCACATCGTCTCATAAAAGTAGCCATGCCGTCCTCCGAGTTTTCA
Organism: Chloroflexota bacterium; assembly: GCA_041917875.1. Taxonomy (GTDB): domain Bacteria; phylum Bacteroidota; class Ignavibacteria; order Kapaibacteriales; family UBA961; genus UBA2353. The sequence goes on from JAYRWZ010000148.1 coordinate 5,659, forward strand.
TTGAGAGTGCTGAATGAGTATGAAAAAAAATTGTTTACAAAAGATGGATGGGGCGAGCTTATTACCTTAGCGCAATTTGGTGTAATCAACCCCGCAAACATTGAAGAAATAATAGAAAGTGCGGCATTTTCCGACGCACCTTTACTTGATAGAGATGATATTCGTAATTTTGTAGCAATACGTTACTATGGTGCTGCGCGTCAAAAACAGAATGGAAAAAGTTTGTTTTTGGGCACTATGGACACAATACACTAATGTAACCGGTCTCGTAGTTCAGGTGGATAGAACACAAGTTTCCTAAACTTGGTGCCGGAGGTTCGAATCCTCTCGAGACCACCAAGTGCGAAACTAAGTTCTTTATTGCATTAGAGTTAGTGTTTCACTTGTGGTCAAATGGACGGTATTCGGACGGTATTCGGACGGTATTTTTTGAAAAACAACCCTCAAAAACGCTCGTTTTTGCCTCGTTTTTGCCTTAAATACGCATACCTCGTGGTATAGAGTTTCCATTTTGAGATTATCAATTATTGAAATATTCGCTCAAAGCTGATTGCACTTCTGCGACTTGTTTAGAGTCGCGAATAAATACATCTTTGCCGTCGAAATATACTAATCGCAGGATGGTTTCACCTTGCTGATTTTCGATAGGAATTGCGATGCGCAAAGAATTAGGTTTGAGAATAATGCCGGATGGAGTAATAATCACTTTCGCTTTATTCTCTTCGGTCGAAGTTGGTGTTTCTGTGGTCATTTTGTGTGGCTGAAATTATTGGGCAGATCCCGTTACTTTATGCTCATGTTGCCACACAAAACCATAAATACTGCCCAATAAACATGGAACAGCCGTAACGGGAATTTTAATTCTCGCTGGAAAATGGTTTTATGTGGCGTTGCAAAAATACGATTGTTTTACTATATCATTAAATTTTATGAAAAAACTTATTGCAATTATAGCATTGGTGCTGATAAGCTGCGGAGGCGACAGCACCCCAACAAATACGACTCCGACATTTAAACGTATGCCTGTTGGATTTACTAACGACAGCGTGCGCTTTACGTCTGTGATGCCCAATGCAGGCGGCGACGATGAATCATTAGAATGGTTTACCGTGACAAACTTTAGCCACAAAGAAATGGATTTACAACAAGGATGGTTTGTTGTGGACAAAGAAAAGGTCTTAGGCACACAGATATTTTACAAATTCCAACGAGTATTTAATCCTCGTGACAGCATACGAGTAAATAATGTCACAAATTATGCTTTTATGCGCAATTCAGACGACACTTTATATTTGTATAAATATCAAGGTGGCGATACGTCATTGGTGGATATGATATTTTGGAAAGATGCGAAAGACGATCAAATAATTTACAGATAAATCCTTAAAGGTGATCTATGAAAAAAGTATTACTCGCATTGTTCGTGTTATCTTGCGTATCCGCCGATGCACAAAATTTACGCATTATGACCTATAATCTCCTTGCTTGGAGTGAAACCAATGAAGATGGGCGTACCGTACAAATGCAGAAAATATTTAGGGCAATTGATCCCGATATTGTCGTCATGCAAGAAGTTGTGCAAGAATCTGCAATCAACAAACTTCGTACTTCATTAGGCAACCGATCTTATAACATGATGGAATACAAGGATATTGAAGATACAGAATGCTCATGTTTTTATGACCCTTCTTTATTTGCTCCAATAAGTGCAAAATTTATTCCTACAACATTACGTGACATCAGTGTTTACAATCTCATTGAGATAAAAACACAGG